>CANQIE010000001.1 GCA_947623935.1 uncultured Bacilli bacterium
TATATCTAAATCTATTTAATTTTATCTATTGACTTTTACCAGATGTTCTTTATTATTTATACTTTCCATTATAGTTTATTTTTATTATAAAAACACAAAAGTTTACTAAAAGGAAACTATCTATTCTATTTTTATTATAAAACTCCCCCCCCCCACGTCAACTTTTTGTTAATTTTTTTCAAAAAAAAGAATCGTAAAATTTTTATTTAACGTCACGTTTTTACTCTTACGAGACGTTACTTTTTAACTATCAAAGGGGAAAAGAAATAAATACAAGGACAAATTTATTTGTTTATCTTGACCCTTGTATTTTTTCTTTTCCCTTATATAATATTCTTGCAAATAAAGTTCTCCTTTATTTGTTATCTATCATAATATTTGTTATAATATAGCAAATCTATTATTTATTTGGCGAGAAGTTTCTTCTTTTCAAAAAAATTTTTTTAACTTCTCGTTCTTTTTGGATGTAATTTTTTATGTAATTTTCTCTGTTTTTCATCATTTCCTTTAAATTTTTCTAAATTTTTTTCTTTATTTTCTTTGATTTTAGAGAACTTTCAACTAAAAATTTATTTTTTCCCTTACCGTGACTTTATCTCTTAATTTAACGTCAAAAAAAAGAGGAGTTCCTCTAACGTGTGTACCAAGTCGTATAGGTTTTACTTGGGAAGTTGATCACACTTTCAGCTCCTCTAAATCCACTACTATAACTACGGTTTACAAAACTTACATAATTATCCCATTTACCACAGTTGCTATCGCTAAAGAGTCTACATGGCCATACCTCTAGGTGTAGGTGAACTCCAAAGGCATATCCCGTATCACCCATGTACCCTACAATCGTATTGGAATTAACTTGCATTCCAACATAGATATTGGAAGCATATCTACTAAGATGGGCATATAAAGCAGAATAATAAGTTCCGTTCGTCGTACGATACTGAATAACTAAACATAATGCTCCGTTATTATCGTGGTAAATGTTGGTAATCGTTCCATTTCCGATGGAATACAAAGCCGTATTTTTTCCAGTTGAACTACCAATATCGATTCCTCTATGGAGACTTCCCCAACGGTAGCCTATGAAACTAGTAACATATCCAGTCTTTATAGGTCTTAAGAAAACCGCATTACTACTGGTTACCGCACAATCTCGTCCAATTACTTGGTTACGAGAAGTACAACCTTGTTTCTTATAGTAATCTACTAATAATTTCTTATCACGCACCTGTTCTTCAAGACTCGGTGATAACCCTTCAATTTCAGCAATCGAAACATTTAACTTTTTAATTTCTTCGTTTAAACTAGCCACTTTCTTTTCGTATTCTTCTTGCTTATTTTTAAGTTCTGTTTTTCTATTTTCATTTTTCGTAATTAAATCATTTAATTCTTTAATTGCATTATCGTTATAAGCCGTGATTTGTTCTACTACCGAATAACGATAGATAAAATCGGTGATGGTATCTCCTCCAAAGACATATTCCATGTAGAGGTTTTCTCCTTGACTCATTTGCAAATAAGCAAGAAGAGATTTGGTTTCTTCTTGTTTTTCTTCGATTTCTTTATTGGATTCGACGATTTCTTCCTGCAACTCTACCGACTCTTCACTCATCTTTTGCATGCTATTTTTTAACGATTGAATCGTCGAATTGTTGGTATCAACTTGATTTTCTTTATCATCGATCAAAGCTTGATTTTTTCGTAATTCTTCTTGAGCTTCTGCTAACTCATCAAGGTAATCTCCATAGGTCACTTCTTCTGCTAAAACAGACATCGGAAATGAAGCAAAGAGGATAGCAATAACAAAAAGGGAAATAACTTTCTTTTTCATTATACTTTTAGATACCTCCTTACCGCATGGTAACTTCCGATGGTACCTACAATGATACCTAAAAGAATGATTACCCCTGCTACATAGAAGATAAAAGGTTCCGGTTTAATTAATTGAATAAGTGGAGAAAATAAATTGCCTTTAAAATAATTGTAAAAAGCAACGTATCCATAAGTTAAGCCTAAGACAGGAAGAATACTTCCTAAAAGTCCTAAAACCATTCCTTCGATTACAAACGGTAACTTAATAGAAAAATTACTTGCTCCAACTAAACGCATAATTGAAATTTCTCTTTTTCTTGAGAAAATCGTAAGTTTAATCGTATTGATAATTAAGAACACCGTAACAATGACTAAAGCAATCACAATTCCATAAGCAATCTTTTCAATGATACTAAACGTACCTACTAATTGTTCAACCGTTCCTTCACCATAACTGACCACCGCTACTTTATCGATTTTTTTAATTTCTTCTACGGTAGAATCAATCTTCTCTAGCTTCGTTACTTTAACTAAATAACTATCGCGTAAAGGATTATCTTTAATATCCCATTCGCCCATCGTTTGTTTAAAGATTTCATCCGAATCCATCATTTCTTGTTTGGATTCTTCTTTTGATTTAAATGTAATTTCTTCAATATTATCTAATCGTTCGATTGCACTTTTTACTTTGGCTAAATCACTTTCAGTAGCATCGTTTTCAATAAAAACTACCATCGTCACATCTTGTTTAATCACTTCCGTAAAATGATCGACATTTAAAGAAGCAATTAACGAAACGGCTACAATGATTAAGGTAATCGTAATA
Source organism: uncultured Bacilli bacterium (assembly GCA_947623935.1). Classification (GTDB taxonomy): domain Bacteria; phylum Bacillota_I; class Bacilli_A; order RF39; family UBA660; genus Faecenecus. The sequence continues at coordinate 2,639 of CANQIE010000001.1, forward strand.
CATGAAATCGAAGCCATGGATAAAGAGAAATTTCGAAATACACTTTTAAAAGCATCACGAATACTTCTAAACAACATTCTAAAAAACTTCATTTACATCGTTCCCTTCACTTAAGATTAAAAGGAATTGGCTGCCTCTTTTGCATATGTTCCTTTTTCGTAATCGGAAATTAATCTTCCTTCTTTTAAGACCACTACCCGTTTCTTCATCTTGTTTACGATTTCTTTATCGTGTGTAGCCATAATAATGGTCGTTCCTAAAGTCTTGTTGATATCCTCTAAGACTTTCATAATTTCCATACTCATGGTAGGATCCAAATTTCCGGTAGGTTCGTCGCAAAGAAGAAGTCTTGGATTATTGACAATTGCTCTTGCAATAGCAACCCGTTGTTGTTCCCCTCCTGATAATTGGTCAGGATAATTTCGAATCTTTCCTTTTAATCCAACTAATTCTAGGGCTTGTAAGGTCTTCATCTTGATGACGTCGCCCTTAGTACCAATCACTTCTAAAGCAAAAGCTACATTTTCATAAACGGTACTTTTGGGAAGTAAGCGATAATCTTGGAAAACAATTCCTAGTTTTCTTCTCAATTTATAAACTTTGCGATTTCTTAATTTAGCGACATTAAGTCCACCTAAAATAATTTCTCCTCTAGTTGGTTTTTCTTCGCGGTAAAGCATCTTGATTAATGTACTTTTACCACTTCCAGATCCACCAATAACAAAGACAAAATCGCCTTTTTTAATCTTAAGATTCATATCGTATATAGCCGTAACTCCATTTTTATATTGTTTGGTCACGTCTTTAAGTCGAATTAATTCCATAGAGCACCTCAATTCAATTTATGGGTTATAAATAATTATATCATAGAAAATTGCCTTTTGTTGTTTTAGGTCCCATTATTCTTGGGTAATTTCTTCCAAATTTAAAAGCTCTCTTTTGACCGAAGACTCATATGCATCAATCACTACAAAGAAACTATCAGGATCAATCTGCTTTACACCATTTGTCAGTTTAAAATAATCCCTGGTAGGAATAACCGTCATTAAAACGTGTTTCTTTTTCTCTAAGAAACCGCCCTTGACATTAAAAACTGTAACCCCGGCATCTAATTCTTTTAAAATAAAAGACTTTACTTTTTCTTCTTCCGAGGTAATAACATAAAACGTCTTTGATTTAGAAATTCCCAAAAGTACTTTATCCATAACGATACTACTAACATAGAGAACAATTATCGAATATAGACCAATCGTGATACCAAAACAGTAACTACCAATCAAAATAACGATTAAGTTAATAATCATATTGACTTTACTGATACTCACTTTGAACTTTTCGTAAATGATTTGACTAATGATGGTAAGACCTCCACTATTGAAACCCACTTTGTAACAGATTCCATTGGTAAGTCCACTAAAAATACCGATAAATAACGATAGTAGAATAAGGTCTTTATTACCTACAATAATATATTCGCCAATATCCTTCGTCCATTCGACAAAAAGCGGAAAAACAAAAGTAGCAATGACTGCTCCTCCTGTTTTTTCAGGTCCCAACATGAAAAGACTAACAATTAACAAAGCAAAACATAAAACAAAGATCGTCGTGGCAGGAGGAACATGGAATAAATGTTCCACAATCATAGCAACGCTTCCATTTCCTCCTGAAATAAGGTGAGTTGGAAGCTGTAAAAGATTAAACATAACCGCATTTACAAAAAGAGCGCAACAAAGAATAAGCGAGCGAAGAATCAAGTGTCTAGATTTCATTTTAGGCGGTTTTTCTTCTTTACCTTTAAAAAACGTCATTTTAGGCACCTCCAGAAACCTCGTAAGCATCACTTGCTACAAAGAATGCAGAAGGATCAATCTGGAAAATACCTTCTTTTAATTTAAAATACTCACTAGTAGGAATAACACACATCAACACTTTTTGTTTTTCTTTGGTGTATCCACCTCTTGCATCAAAGATCGTTACTCCATGATTTAGGTAAGTTAAAATATACTCTTTGATCTCTCTATCTTTTTCGGTAATGATATAGAACGCTTTGGAACTTGAAATACCTAAAATAACTTTATCCGTTAAAATACTGATAATGTATAAAACAATAATACCATACATGAGTCTTGTAACCCCAAAGAAGAAGACACTACTGAAAACGATTAAGCCATCGCTTAACAACATGGCATTACCTAAACTCATATGAGCATATTTAGAAACAATTTGGTTGATGATATCCGTTCCACCCGTCGTAAATCCGGCTTTAAATATAAGTCCTGCACCAAGTCCATAAAGAACTCCCCCAAAAAGGGCAAGAAGTAATACTTGAGAAGTATCTACCGTAACATAGGTCCCAATCGTAGAAGTTAGTTGGATAGCAAGTGGAAAGAGTAAAGATCCTAAGATCGAGCCCTTGGTCTTTTCCAATCCTAAGGTAAAGTAACTAACAACGAGTAAAATGATCGATCCTACTAAGATAAAGAGAGAAGGCTCAATATTCCATAAACCTTTAAAGATAATAGAAAGTCCACTCAAACCTCCAAAAACAATGTTGTTCGGAAGTAAAAACAAGTTAAAGGCAATGGAAGCAAGGAAAATACCAACAACTAATTCAATATAACGACGAATTATTTTCGTATGATTGACTTTCTTTATAATCTCATCGGTCTTAGGTCTCCTTCTTTCAAATAATTTCATACATTTACCTCCTTCAAATAACTTTCTATAAATAAATCAAGATCTCCATCTAGGACTTTGGAAACATTACTGGTCTCGACTTTCGTTCTAGCATCTTTTACAAGAGAATAAGGATGAAGTACATAACTACGGATCTGAGAACCAAAGTTGATAGAGGCTACCTCACCTTTTAATTCTTTCTTTTCTTGTTGCTGTTTTTCGAGTTCTAAAAGTTTAAGTTTTCCCTTTAAAATGGCAAGGGCTCTTTCTCTATTCTGTAATTGACTTCGCTCATTTTGACAGGTAACGACAATTTTAGTCGGAAGATGGGTAATACGTACTGCTGAATCGGTCGTGTTGACGTGCTGTCCTCCGGCTCCCCCAGAACGATAAACATCGATCTTTAAATCTTTAGGATCAATCTCAATATCGATACTGTTATCAATTTCAGGGGTTACTTCAATGGAAGCAAAAGAAGTATGTCGTTTGTTATTGGCATCGAAAGGGGATAGTCGAACCAAACGATGAACTCCTCGTTCACATTTTAAATAACCATAGGCATAACTTCCTTTGATTAAAAGAGAGGCCGATTTAATACCCACTTCTTCGCCTTCTTGATAGTCTAATACCTCAATCTTGTATCCTTTCTTCTCTGCATATCTGGTGTACATCCTATAAAGCATCATCGCCCAATCACAGGCTTCGGTTCCTCCCGCTCCTGAATGCACTTCTAAAATACAATTATTTTGGTCATACGGACCACTTAATAAAAGAAATAGTGATAACTCTTCAACTTTTTGCTCTAGAGATGGAAGTTCTCCCTCCAATGAAGAAAGAACCTCACTATCCTCTTCTTCCATTAAATTAAAGAGTTCTAAATTATCATTGATTTCCTTTTCTAATTTCGTTATTTTTTCCGTAATATTTCTTAAATTAGATAACTTGTCGATAATTTCTTTGGCTTCTTCTTGATGATCCCAAAAAGAAGGATCATTCATCTTTTTTTCTAATACTTTTTCTTCTTCTAATTTGGAATCGATGTCAAAGTGACCTCCATAAATCACTAATTTCTTCTTCTAATTTTTCGAGTTGTCTTTTTATTTCATTTTTATCCATCTTTCTATCACTTTCCTTTATTTATACTAATTTTATTATATCATAGCCCCATCGAAAACCACAAATAACTTCGAAGAAAAAAGAGAAATCTCTTTCTCTTATGCTTCTTTAGGTTCTCTATAAGTTTGTTTTATATTGTATTTAACATCTGGTAAAGCGGCTACATCTTCAATCGTTTTAACATTGTATCCCCTACTCTGTAATAGAGCAATAAGTTCTTCTTCAGATAAGTATTCTTCACTTAAACGATCCCATTCAATTTCACCATTAAGATTAGTAAGCGGAACAATTTCTACTTTTATACGTGTTTCAATCTCTCTTGTTCCATCTTTAAATGGTTTAGTGTCTGGAACTACACGAGTGTATTCACTCCAAGCACTCCAAACCTCACTATCATCAATACGTTTGGCATTAGGAGACGGTTTGGATGGAAGAAGATCACTTCGCTCCATTTTCTCAACGCGATAATATTTGCTGGCATACGTCTTGGTTTCTTCATCGCGTTTAGCTCCTTGTACTGGTGCTGTTAAATAATAGGTGATTTCTTCATCACGATTGGTAGTTCCTGATGGATAATAATACTTAGGTCCATCGTCGTTTTGAATATACCATTTGTAAGCAAAATTTTGGGATACTTCTTTAAAGGTATAAAGTTCACTTGGACTTTCTTTGTAGTATTCGGTTACTAATTCACTATTGGATTTATCTTGTGGATAATAGAAACGAACATCTCCCTGATAAGCCCAATTCTTATCGCGATAACGATAATAAGTGGTCTGTTTTACAATTTTATAATTAGTATAAGGTACTTCATCTAACCACATGGTTTCTTTTTCACCCACAGTGGTCTTGTCGGTATTAAGTTTTTCAGCTTGATAAGAGAAATTTACTTTAGCATTCATTTTGTCTAAAATGTCTTTTTCATCCACCAAAGGTTTTTCTTCTCCATAAGCTACCGTTGAAGTATTGTTTTCACATTGCATGCTTACTTCAAAGTGATAATTTCCACTTTCAAGTTTACATACTTTAACCATACTGACATCTTTGTCACATTTTTTATAGTAGTTAATATCGGATATTAATTTTTGTTCTTGAATGGTCTGTAAAGCTACCGTTGCACAACTACCATTGGATGATGGTAACTTGGTGGGATCAAATTCGAAATAAGTTTTGGCACTCGCTAAAAAATAATCTTGAGCAAGGGTTGAACCTGGTTGTTCAAAAGGATCAATTTTACTTACCTCATAGGCATGCATCCCAAAAACAGCAATCAAAATAACAGCAATAACAGAAATGATAACAAGTGCTAAACGGTAACGTTTAATGGTCTTTTTACTAGAATATTGATTCGGATTTTCATAATCGGTAATATTTTTATATTCGTTATTATCCATACATTCCTCCTACTTTCCTACTCTAACTATATCATGCCAAAAGCCGTTATTTCAAGCAAAAGAAAAAGAAAATCGCTTATTTACGTCGATTCATTTTTTAAATAAGAACTTTTTGATTTCAAATCTTAAAAATATTTAAGAAAGATTATAATTATTTTACCAACCACTTTTTATAAATATTTTATTCTCGAAATCACATCGTCTTTCTTTTTTACTATCAACAACAAAATAAGAATCCATGATACGAGGAATAATTTTACAAGTAATTCCCTCTATTTTCATTTCATAAGAAGGAACTTTATCACATCTTAAAACAAAGTCATCTAATACATTGTAAAAAGAAGTCCCTTCTTTAAACTTTAAAAGAATAGGCTTATACGAAGGATTAGTTGAATCTAAAAAATAAGGATTCCCTTGATGAAAGAACAGTATAACATAAGTACATTTTTCAAAAATTTCATCAAAGGAAATGAATCCAAAGTCTATAAGTACATTCCCATTGCTATCATACGTATTATCGCTTATTACATTGCGGACAACATTTCTTTTTTCTTTTTCTTGAAACCAATTTTTTAATCCATCAAGAATAGCACCAGGATCATAATACTCCTTTTCGATTCCAACTTCAAAAGGTATTAAGTATTCTAATAAAGAATCTATTGGAACCACAAATTTTGAAGAAGGCGCAATCGACTGCATGCTCTTAGGTTTCAAATAGGATCGTAATTGGTCGATTCCGTTAATGCTTTCCATATATAAAACTCTTTCTAAAATTTCTTTTGTAATACTTTATCAATAAGTACAATATCTTTCTGGTCTTTTTCTCTATTTAAATATTGTTTTAGTTTTTTTACATCTTCTAATTTCTGAACTGGAATGCCTTCAATTAAATCAAAAGAAGGAGAATATAAATTGCAACCAAAATTAATAGTATTATCGATATAATATAAACAATTGCCATCAGGAAGAACCCGCTCTAAAGTACAAGAATAATGCGTAAGTAAATACCTAAAATAAGATTTAGTAACTGAAATATCAACATCTCTTGTCTTCTCCTTAATCCCTAAAAGAACGAGTACTGCTCCCGAAATCACTAAATATTCATTTGGGTCAAAGGCATACTGACGTAAAATAGTTAAAATTTGATTTCGATCAAACATTTTATTCCTTCTTTCTCTAGTTATGTCTTTCTATAATACGCTTTTAAGTTAAATTAAGCAAGAAACAAAAAGATTTTAAACAAAAGTTAAGGTCTTTGAAAAATGCTATTGTTGATTTATTTTTTTACTAAGAATAGGTCCTAAAGAAGAAGTAGTTTTACTTTCCATTTTTTGATTTTGTAATAAAGTAAACATCATTTTGGTAAGTCCCGTACTCTGATTCACTAAGACTTGTATTTCTTCTATACTCATCTTATCTAAAAGATCACTTTCCCCTGCTTTATCTAATATCTCTCTTAAAGTTAAATGACTATCCCCAAATGCTCCATTATGATAACGATTCATAATACTATAATACTTTTCCAAATTTTCACTTAATTCCTTTTGTTCATGATTTTCTAATTTCATATTTTTATATTTCCTTCCTTATTTTTTTATTAAAATTTTGTCTCTTTGAGATTGATAATCATCTTCACTAACCAAGTGATATTTTAAGCAATCTTCTAAAGAAGCCAATTCTTTTCTCTTGGCTGTTTCTACTTCATTTCTCCAAAAACGTTCTTCTTCTAACATCGCTTTTATAGCCTCATCTTGTCCTTTTTCGATACACAAATCAAAAAACTTGTATCTCGTATTATAATATCGATCTTGGAAATCATTAATAAATCTTTTTCCTCTTACAACTCTGTTTTCTTGTTCAAAAGTAGGTTGTTCACTCAAAGGAATAGTTATTCTTCTTGTTGCATCTTCTAAGTCCATATAAACCGAAACCATACGTTCCTTATCTTCATCATAATATGAACTTCCAAATATTTCTTCATATCTTTGAACAGATAAATCTATAGCCCAAAACCAGATATGATTCGTTTGTTCTAGAGCACCACTTCCAAACTTTTTAATCAGTTTAGAAATAACATCTTTATAACAATTATCCACACCAATATAAGATCTCTGTAACTCTAATAAGTACTTATAACGTTTTACAACGGGATGTTCTTCCAATTCTTTAATCTCTTCAAAATCACTTTGTATAAGTCTTTTTTCCTCGGTATATTCTTTTCTTATTTGTTCTAATTCTTCTTTAGTCATAATCCAAAACCTCCTATTTTCCCCTCTTATTTATAATAACTCAAAAATGAAATAATTTCTATTTTTTATATTTATTAAGGAACTCATAAATATATTTATAATATTCTTCTTTATGCATGGTATATGTTTCTATAATTTTATTTGCTGTCTCATAAGCTTTTGTATAATCTTCCTTAGTAATAAGTCCTCTTTCATAGACTTCTTTTAATTCATCCTCATCCATTAAGCTAGGCCCATATCCATTTGGAATACAAACATCTAATTTCATATCCACAAAATAAGGATTTTCTGAATCACTAAAATCGTTGATCTTTGTTATATCAAAGTAACTTTCAATCAATCGGTTTTGATCATCAAACATAACCGTTAACCACCAATTTTGATTCTTTGGTGCAAATATTAATTGTTTAAAATGATTATCAACGATCTTAACTTTTCCAATAGGAGAATCGACTACTAAAGGAGAAGATACCTCTATAATATTTAAATAACATACTTTACCTTCAAAGAATTTATTCTTTATACTTTCAACTTTGGTTCCTTTTTTTAGAATTCTTTTCCAAGTATCTCTTTTTAAATCTTTAAAGCCAAACTTAATAGGATTATTAAATCTGATTCTAGTTAGATATTGGCTATCCGTTTCTCCAACGATAAAAGCCCCACAGTTAAGTTGAACTTTTAAAGATGCTGGATTATCCTTATTAAAAGATAAATAAATTTCATCTTCGGATATAAGTTCTTTACACTTATCAATAGCAAGTTCTAATCCCTTTGTTGCATATCCCTTTCCTCTCATAGAAGGTAAAATGCCATACCCAATATGTCCGGGTCCTTTTTTTAAATAATCATTCAAAAAATGTCTTATTTTAAAAAGGCCTACAATTTTATTATCATTCCATAAAAAGAAATAAGTATCGGGAACATATCCCTCTTCCAACTCTAATCCTTCCGAATTTTTTAATAATTTAGGAATAACTTTTTCTTTTAGTTCTTCCATAGTAACATCATGATATTTGTTTTCAAAACCATTTTCATTAAAAGGAATGGCTCTAAAAGCCTTATACTCTTCCTCAATGTCATCATAATTTATTTTCTTTAGATAAAGCATGTAATCAACTCCATTATTTAATCTTTATTTAGCAAGTTCTTCATCCATCCAATTTAGATAATCTTTATGAATACTTGTAATATCATACACAGCAAATTCAAAACATTCATAACTATGTATAGACTTAATTACTTCATAAATTTTTTCTTGATATTCTTTTTTAGTCGTCATTTGAAGTAAATACTCCTTTGATACTTCTCTTTGTTGATGATAATTCCAACTACTTTCACTTTCGATCACATGACAACTGGTCACGATCTTCATATCTAATAATTTTTTAACAATGGCATCAATTTCATCTATATTGTTACTGGCCGTTTCAATCATACAATATTGAGTCATAATAATCTCACCTATAAAAATTATACTATAATATCAAAAAGATAAAAATAATAGAGGTTATATTTCAAGTTCCATAACTACATGAACAATTCCTTCTTCTAAGAAATCATTAGAAACCGCTTTAAATCCAAATTTTCCATAAAAACCTACAGCATGTTTTTGAGCGTCCATACATATTTTTTTGCAATTCATTTTTTCTTTAATTGATTGCAAACTTTGTTCCATCAATTCTTTACCTACACCTTTTCCATGTTTTAGAGTTAAAACTCTACCAATTTTAACAATGTCTTTATGGACATCTTGATAAAATGCTCTAAGATAGGCTATGACCTTATTATCTTTCATAAAAAAGCAATGTAAACTGTTATAATCAATATCATCTATATCTTGATAATGAATATTTTGTTCCATAACAAAAATTTCTGATCTTGCTTTTAATATTTCATATATTTCTGTAGTGGATAATTCATTAAATTTTTTAGATATTAAATTCATCTATTTTCTCCTTACCAATTACCATTTATTTCACTTGGGATTATAAAAATAATATTAATTTAAGATAATATAAAGGCGATCGTATTGCAAACAACAGCAATAAAGAACAATGTGCCAGTTAATAAATCTGTTTTATCTTTTCTTACTTTATAACGACTCAAAAAAGTAACGCAGTTATAAGCACATAGCAAACTAACTAAAGAGGAAGAAGAAATGTTTTTACAAGTTGAAATAATTACTAAGATAATAAAGAATAAAGCCATACCTATAATTCCATATTTCATAGATTTTAAATTTACTAATTCTGTTAATTTGATGACATTTTCTTCACACTTTTTTTCCACATTCTTTTTTTCTATCGTTTCCCCAGCAAGTATATCATTTACGCTCACTTCTAATATTTCGCTAAGTGGTTTAAGTAGAGACATATCCATTAAACATAATCCTCTTTCCCACTTACTTACAGCGTTTTTAGTAATACCTAGTTTTTCTGCTAGTTCTTCTTGTGTCAATTCTTTTGCTTTTCTTTGTTTAGCAATAAATTTGCCAATTTTTTCTTGATTCATATTTTTCTCCTTTCAAGAAGAACGGTAACATTTAAACATTATTTTTTAAACATACCAAGAGTTTACTTCCCAAAATGACTATTTGTTTTCTATTTGTTTTGTTTCATTTAATAATCTATCAAAATCAGATACATAGTTTCTATCTTGTATAACTTTATATTTTTCATATTCAATTTCTGCTTTTTCTACTGCTTGTTTATGAGAAACTGTTCCTTTTCCTTCTAAGACATCATAATGAAAAGCTTTTATTGCGTTTTCAACTTCTTTTTTCCAATCATCCATATACATTGCAATATTTCTTTCAGCATTATTTTCAGCTATATCTAAAAATACATTTACTAAATTGTTTAAATTTTTAATTTCTTTTTCATCTAAATAATTTTTGGCAATAGTAATATCTGATTTTAATATCTTCCCATCAGGTGATTTATCCCAATTGGTAAGGCCTATATTTTCTTTTGCAGAATCAACTCTATTATAAACTATTTCCGCAGCAGTCTGTCCAGTTATAGCGTAATGAAATTTATTTTGAATCGTTTTATAAAATTCCATTGCTATTTCACTACTTTTATCATAATCTATTGAACATTCTTTCACTTGTACGAATTAATTTAATTCTTTCAAGTAATCTTTGAAAATATTCTTGATCTTTTTTATTGGCTTTCATGAATCTTTCGTCATTTAAAGCAAACCCCTGAACCATATAATCCTTAATGATTTTATTTGCCCAAGTTCTAAATTTAATTGCTTTTTTAGAATTAACTCTAAATCCTATGGAAATAATCATATCAAGATTATAATACGGATAAACTCTTTTAACTTTACGAGTCCCTTCATTTTGAACTTGTGCAATTTTTGCACAAGTTGAATTTTCATTTAATTCTTCCTCTTTATAAATATTATTAATATGTCTAACAATACCACTTCTATCAATGTCAAATAAAGCTGCTAAAGCCTCCGTATTTAACCAAACATCTTCATTTTGAAGTAATACTTCTACTTTAGTATTTCCTTCCTCATCATTATAAAATAAAATGTTTTTTTCATTTCCAATTAATTTATCTTTCACAATTACACCCTCTCTAAAATTTAAAAAATCATACTCAAATATTATGATTAAATATTTCTCTTATGCATTCGCAAATGATAAGCTTGACAAACTTTCATACTATCATCCCCTAATATCAACATATCATACATACGTTTGCTAGTCAACTTATTTTTAATAAAATTTTTATCTTATAGAAATATGCTATAATTTTCCTATTATAAAATAAAAACCAGCGCGAATGCTGATTTTACAATGTTATCATTGGAATTTCATTGATCCTACAGGGTTTTTAGCATTTTTGGAAACAAATTGAATTTTTTGTGTACATTCTGAGTACATTTTTATAGTCTTAGAGGTTCTTATGTTTTATTATCTCTTGTTTTTTTAATATAATTATATATATCAGTCCAATTATCAAATATTGGTATTTTATCTGCGAAAAAATTATTTGTATTTAAACAAACTGCTTTTATGCCATATCTTTTAACATCTAAACAATTATTTATATTATCATCTATAAACAAATCCACTTTTTCTTCTTTACAAATTTTACCTTTATTTCTAGCTTTTACTATTAATTTATCATAATATATATTATTCTTTTTTAACCATTCTTCACTTTGTTTATACGGATCATCGTGGAACTCTAAATCTCTAGCTGTAATTATGTAAATTTCATATCCATCTAAATGAAGTTTATTAACAAATTCCAAAACACCTTCTCTTGGAATAGCATTGTTAGTAATATTTTCTTGGATATTTTTTAAAAAATATTTAAGTTCTTCATATGTAAAGCCAAATGCTTTTTGATATATATTTCCATCATTCTTTTTATCTATTAATTCTAAATTTTTCAAATTGATGTTCTTATTTAGGCTAGTTGCATATATGTAAGCAGCATTATTTAATTCTTTTTGAATATCAGTAAGAGTATTATCGATATCTATGCCAATTCTCATTAATAGTCTCCTCCTATTTACAAAAAATGTTCCCATTGAAAATTCCTTTGTTTTATTTGGATTTTTCAAATTTTTGGGAACATTTCTATTATAGATTATTACAAAACCTTCACGTATTTATTTATAATTATTTTATTTTGTATCAATACTTTTCATCGTATAAGTATTATAACCTTCATATTGATAACTAGCATCAATACCTTTCATATAAACTTCTCTATCGCCTATTTTATCAGTCAACGCTTTTTCAATCAATAATTTTATTTCTGTATCTTTAATAGGGCTTCTTTCCATTGCTAACAAATATTCTTCTTTTGAAACTTTGGACCAATCAACTACTTTGTTTAATTCTTTCTTTAAAATCAAATCTAACCATATTCTGGTACTTCTTCCATTTCCTTCACGAAAAGGATGAGCAATGTTCATTTCTATGTATTTTTTTATAATGTCTTCAAAAGTATTTTGAGGCATTTTATCTATTTTCAATAATATGTCTTCTAAATACATAGCAGAGGCGAATCTAAAATTTCCTTTAGCTAAGTTTTCGCCTCTTACTTTACCGGCAAATTCATAAATATCCTCGAATAAATATTTATGAATTTGAGATAAACCATTAAAAGTTCCAACTTCAAATTCGTTAATTTTATTACTGTCAAATAATTCTAAAGCTTTAATTTTGGTAATTCTTTCTTCTTCTTTAGATAGCTCTATTTCATTGGTAATACCTAGTTTATTCTGTAGCATTAGACCTATCTCCCATGACAGTTTTTATACTTCTTACCTGAGCCACAAGGACAAGGATCATTTCTTCCAACTTTCTTAACACGTTTAGGAGTAGCCTTTTTGTCACTTTTATCTTCGTTCGTAAGTTTTTCCTTAACTACTTCTTTACGTTCGATATTCTGTCTTACTTCAGCACGTACTAAGAAAGTAGTAATATCTTTATCAATTCTTTGTTGCATTTGATCAAAGAGTTCAAATCCTTCCATCGTATAAGCACGCAATGGATCATCCTGTCCATAACCACGAAGTCCAATACCTTCTCTTAAATGAGAAAGCGTATTGATATGCTCCATCCAATGGTTATCGATAATGTTAAGTGAAATCGCTTTTTCGAATTCATCTCTTAACTCTTCTGGAAGTTCTTTTAATTTAGCTTCGTACTCTTCTACTACTTTCGTATATAAGTACTCAATCATTTCATCTTCTGGTTTATTATCGATTTCTTCTTTATCAATATCTTTCTTTAATAAGTTTTCATTGACATACTCACAAATTTCTTTAACATCATCATTCGTTAAGCGACCTTCTGGATAAACATGAGACTTAACTAAATCAGTAATATGGTTATGGAAAGAATCTAAAACCGTTGAATGAATCGATTCACTATCTAGAATTTCATTTCTTCTTCCATACATGATTTCTCTTTGTTGATTCATAACATCATCGTATTGGAGTAATTGTTTACGAATATCGAAGTTATTTCCTTCAACTCTTTGTTGCGCAGAAGAAATGGCTTTAGTGAACGTCTTACTTTGAATAGGCTGATCCCCAAATCCAAATGATTGCATCATGGCTTTAATTCGATCCGATCCGAACCGTACCATTAAGTCATCTTCCATAGAGATATAGAACTGAGTAAATCCAGGATCTCCTTGACGACCAGAACGACCACGTAACTGGTTGTCGATACGACGAGATTCATGACGCTCTGTACCTATAACACAAAGTCCACCTAATGCTCTAATCTCATCAGATAATTTGATATCGGTTCCACGACCAGCCATGTTAGTGGCAATCGTTACTGATTTATTCATACCGATTTTTTCGATGATTTCTGCTTCTCTTGCATGGTTCTTTGCATTTAACACTTCATGTGGAATATGTTTTTGTTTTAATAAACTACTGATTAACTCACTCGTTTCAATGGCAATAGTACCTACTAAAACGGGTTGACCATTTTTATAACGCCGTTCAATTTCATTGATAATGGCTTTATATTTGGCTTGTTTCGTAGCATACACTAAATCCGGTGCATCTTCACGAATAACAGGCATGTTGGTAGGAATTTGAATAACGTACATATTGTAAATGTTACGGAACTCTTCTTCTTCGGTCTTAGCAGTTCCCGTCATTCCAGCTAATTTCTTATACATACGGAATAAGTTCTGGAACGTAATCGTAGCAAGCGTCTTCGTCTCTTGATTGATGGTAACGCCTTCTTTAGCTTCTAGTGCTTGATGAAGTCCATCACTAAAAGCACGCCCTGGCATCAAACGACCCGTAAATTGGTCAACGATTACAATCTTATCTTCTTGAACAACATAATCCACATCTCTTCTCATCGAGAAGTTGGCACGAAGGGCTTGGTTGATATAGTGCACTAAAGAAGAAGCTTTTAAATCGTATAAGTTATCAATCTTAAAATGTTTCTCCGCTTTTGACACACCTTCATCAGTAAGCGATACACTTTTGGTTTTTTCATCGTAAATAAAGTCTGCTTCTTTCTTTAAAGTTTTAGCAAAGCGATCAGCATCAATATAGAGATTGGCACTTTGCATTTGTCCACCCGAAATAATCAACGGTGTTCTTGCTTCATCGATTAAAACCGAATCGACCTCATCAACAATTGCAAAATTCAAAGGACGTTGAACACGATCTTCCTTACGAACAACCATGTTATCACGCAAGTAGTCAAATCCAACTTCGTTATTGGTCGTATATAAAATATCTTTAGCATATTCAGCTTGTTTTTCACTAGGAGTTAAATCTCTTCTATTAACACCAACGGTCAAACCTAAGAATTGGTGAATGACACCCATCCAGTTGGCATCACGGTCAGCAAGGTATTCGTTAACGGTAATAACATGCACGCCTTGTCCTGTTAAAGCATTTAAGTAAGCAGGCATAACACTGGTTAACGTTTTTCCTTCACCAGTTTTCATTTCGGCAATATTACCGTAGTGAATAGCAATTGCTCCTAATAACTGTACATAGAAAGGTTTTTGTCCTAATACACGAAAACTTGCTTCACGTACAACAGCATACGCTTCGACTAACAAATCATCAAGCGTCTCTCCATTTTCTAAACGTTTCTTAAATTCATCGGTCTTTGCTTTTAGTGCATCATCTGATAATTTTTGCATTTCTTCATCTAAATCATCGATTTTATGTGCCAAATCATTAAACCTTTTTAATTCTTTATACTCATGATCAAATAACTTCTTTAATAAACTCATGTTTATCACTCCTTTTGATACTTATTATTTTAACAAAAAACCGTTCAAAATAAAAGGTTTTTACACACTTTTACACGAGTTTAAACCCAAAAGAAAGAATAAGTTTATCTTATTCCTTCTTACGATACAAAAATTATTCTGCCTCGATTATGCCATAATCGCCATCTTTACGTTTGTAGATAACGGTTGGCTGATTCGTTTCGGCATCTTTAAATAAATAAAATTGATGTCCAAGTAATTCCATTTGAAGAATCGCTTCTTCTTCACTCATTGGTTTTACTTCGACTTTTTTTCGTTTGACAATAACGTCTTTTCCCTCCTCTTCCTCTTCCACAAGCGTATCGAGTACGAAATCACGTTTATCTTTTAACATTTGTGATTGAAGGCGTGTCTTGTTCTTACGAATTTGACGTTCTAGTTTTTCTACCACCACATCGATAGCTGCATAGAAATCGTCTTGGGACTCCTCCGCTCTTAGAATAAATGTCTTTAGGGGAATCGTTACTTCTACTTTGTCTTGATGATTACGTAATTTAACAAGTACAGTAGCATTAACATCGCTGCTATTATCCATGTACTTATCGAGTTTAGCAAGCTTTTCGTTAGCATAATCACTCATTGCTTCGGTAATTTTGGTCTTTTCCCCACGAATTGTAACTTTCATTTAAAGTTCCTCCTTTCTTCTATCATATCATAATTTAAAGATTATTTTAGCGAAATTTCTTAAAAAATTAAAAAAAGAAGATTTTTCCTTTAACTAATCTTCTTTAATTTCTAAGTGAAGCGTTAAGACATCGCTATAACTAAAGGATTTGACAATTTTATTTTCGTCCTCAGGCTTTACTAAAAAGACACCAGGATACGTCTCTATAATTTTTCCTTGAAACTCTTCGGTTTGATTCCTGGCTCCATAAAATTTAAATCGTAAAACTTTCCCCTTTTGGGATTCCAACTGCTCTTTTATTTTTTCAATGGTCATCTAGGATACCCCACGAACATCATACCATTAGTGATGATACCACCCATGCCGGCTTTTCCATATTTGGTCTTTTCGATCATGGCAATTAAATCGATCGGTTTGTTTTTATCGGACAAACTAATGCTACTTGCAATAATAGCAGGATCTAAAGCATGAATATTGACTCTTTTAGGACTACTTGCAAAATTAGCTCCTGCCTTAATCAATTCTTCATAATCACTTTGACAAGCACCTGCGATAATGACTAATTTTTCTTGGCTCTTTTCATATTTCCGTGCCGCTCTTACCGCTTCTACGAACTCTTTGGTATTTTTATAATTGTCGATGTTATGAATATCCCCATTTCGTTTATAATAGGCATCATGTCCTGTAATCACCACGATATCAGGATTTAATTCTTCTAAGTAAGAACCAATCTCCTCTTTCATCTCATCTTCTTTTAAATTAACTCCATAACACATGATATTTAATTTCTTATAAAAGTTCATACACCGATCCAAATACTCTTGATCGCCATCAATATGTAATATTTTCCCGGGAAGATAGAAATATTCATTCCGATCTAATTTTAAAAAATCATCCATTTTTCCTAACATACGATCATCATCCTGTAAACCTTTAACCTCTTCGACTTTCTTCAAATCATCGATAGGACTATCAGCCAAAAGACGAATATTGACACCTTTCAGTGAAACCATATCCCCATCGATGGCAAGGATGCGAAACACTGTATCGTTATGATAAGAATTTCTAGTTACATAATCCCCAATACGAAAAAGCATAAAATCACCTCAAGTAATTCTATGCTTTTTTATTACTTTTTATGTACCGTTACCCAGTTACTTAAATAAGCAAAATCTTCTAGTGTTAGTTGTTCTGCCCGATACGTCAAATCTTTAGAAATATTCTTTAAACCTTCTTCTAAAAGAGAAAGATCTAATTCTTTAAAATTATTTTTCAAGTTCTTTCGTTTAAAGTGAAAAGCACATTTTATTAAGTTAAAGAAGTAATCTAAGTCCTCTACTTTAGGCATTTGTTCTTCACTCTTACGGGTTAAAGAAACAACTACACTATCGACGTTTGGTTTTGGAACAAAGGAATTCTTACTTACAACGAATTCTTTCTTAATATCAAAATAATAGTTTAAGAAAACAGTAAGAGATCCATAATCTTTGGTGTTAGCCTTAGCACAAAGTCTATCCCCTACTTCTTTTTGGACCATAATTACAATTTTATCAATTGAAATTTTACTCTCAATCAATTTCATAATAATAGGTGTTGTAATATAGTAAGGAAGATTAGCCACTACATAGATTTGTTCATAAGAATACGAAGCAATATCCTCTTTTAAATCACGTTTTAGAAAATCATCAAATAAAATCTTAACATTGGAATAGCCCAACAAATTTTTATCAAGAATATCTTCTAGACTAGAATCGATTTCATAACACAATACATTATTTCCTGTCTTTGCTAACTCTTTAGTCAAAGTTCCACTTCCAGGACCTATTTCAATAAGCAACGTATGCTCTTTAATATCAGCCACCTTAACAATGTTTTCAACAATGGACGCTTCTTTGATAAAATTTTGTCCATATTTCTTTTTAAATTGAAATTCTAAGTTTTCCATAAGTTCCACCTACTTAAGTATACCATTAATAAGAAAAGAAAAAAAGGAGATTAAACTCCTTAATTCTTTTGACTACCAACATCAATTTTTTGTGCTACACCTTCCGAAAGTTTTGAATTTTCTTTTTTCTTACTTAATAGCAAGAAGATATTAGCAGCACTTAAACCATATAACATAATTTGAAGTGGTGCAATCATATCGGAATAGTAATCAAAGTTAATATTAAATCCCTGCTTAATTCCTGAAATCATAAATGGATCGGCAATAGCACGAATACCACAATAAATAAATAAACTAAATACTAAACAACATACAATGTTATAAAAAAAATTATCGTTTACAATCTTTTGCCTATAAATAAAATTTACCATAAATAAAATCAAAATGACTAAATAGGGTAAAAATACAGAAACAGATTCAACTAAACTTTTATCTAAGCGTTTATACATGAATAAAATAACATAAAGTGTTAAACCTAAACTAACTAAAAGAAGTAACGTTTTTAATACGTTTAATACTTTATTTAAAAGATAATCAATCGTCATTATTTAGCCCCCTCCATTTCTTGTTTAAGAAAGTTTGATAGTTCTTCTGTGAGTGTTGCAACATCACTATAAGCGTCCACAACTTCTGTAAAGGAACCGGATACTTCATCATATGTAATGGCTGAAATATAGGTTGTAAAATGGAAACTACTATTATTTAAAAGACGACTTTTTAAACTATTGGTTTTTCCTGCCAACTCATTGATATAAAGTCCTAACACTTTTTCATTTTGTAACAAGAATGTATTTTTGATCTCTTTTTCACTAGCATCTGCAAACCAAGAAAGACTACCAAGACAATTCTTTACAGCTTCATTTTCATAAGATTCTCTTAAATAATATACGTCGACAATATTTACTTGTTGTTTATCGAATGTACTACTTATAGTATCATTACTTAAAGCTGTAACACAGGTATTAAGTTTTTGATAGGCAGTTTGAGCTTGAGAACTAGTCAGTGTTCCTTCATAATCGCTTGGATTAATGCTAGCAAGATTATCCTTAATATTTTGAACCGATGTTAAATAATCATCAATAACAGAAGTTCGATAACTAGAGGAAATCGTATAAACTTTACTAATTTCTGCTTGATGATACATATTGATAAGTAAAAAGAATGAAGCAAAAGCAAAAACTAATCCCATTAGAGAATAAGCAATAATACGACAATATTGTTTTAAAAAATCAATCATAAATGTCTCCTTTTTATTTTTTCATTTTTATGAAGCTAAAGTAACTTTGTAATGATAATGCTTATTCGTCCATGAAGTATCATAAGCATCCATCTTTACCCAAACACGAAGAGCAAATTCATAGGTTTCATTTCCTTCAATAACACCTTCTGATAAAATATTCATTTGAAGATCGGATAAATTACCAGTAGCTACTATGTCAGTTCCTCTTTTTAATTGGTAACGAAGTTGGCTACGATCTAACAAAGTAGAAGCAGTACAACCATCTTTAATTTCACCCAAAGGCAAATCTTCAATTAATAATCTATATTTTGCCTCATTTTCACTTTTGTTAGTTACTGTGAAAAGATATGGGTTAATAGCACTTCCATCATCGTCAGATAAAGGATTTGCTTCCACTAAAGTGATTCCTTCACCATTATCTTTTATTGAAACTTCTAGTAGAGAAACTCCACCACTTAGATTTTCTGGTGTCATGAAGGCATAAGAGAAACTAAAGATTAAGCATAAACCTATTAATAATACAAACATGATAATAACAGGATAGGAAAAGAAGTTCTTTCCTTTTTTTTCTTCATTTTTCATTTCCATTTTTTCTTCCATTTTAACCTCCTATGGATACTTTATCTTTTTTATTTTTCGGATAAATTCGTATCACATCTTTATATACTTCATCGTTTATTTTAACTATTTCCTTCTTTTTCGAAGGTTCAATTAAAATTACATCTTTATATACTTCATTTACTTGCATAACTTCAATGTTGAATAATAAAGCCTTTTCTTGCTCTTCTATAACATCCTTGTCGGACACAACAGACAAGTTGTCTAACAAATTATAATCCTCTTCTTCAACTGGTTCCACCATAGGAACAACCTTAAATGGATCTTCATCTTTTTTAGGTTTACCACCAGCAGCTTTAGTTTTATTATCTTTTTCATCTAGTACTAATTTCTTTCTTGTAGAACGAATAAACACAGCCACTAATCTAACAAGATCATAAACGATGATAACTAAACAAGGTAGAACAATGGCAATGATCCAACCGTAGGAAGTAGATAAAAAATCTTGTAAATAACCTAATTTAGGAATCTTGAATATGACTTTTCCTAAAATATTTTCTTGGGGTACGATCCAAGAATCTTCAATGTTGTTGTTATCTCCTTTGGTACGATATCGATAATTACCATTCGCATCTTGGTCACGTCCAACAACACGGTGAGTAACGGTTGCGCCATAATGAATAGGATCATGCGTTACAAAAGTGATGACATCTCCTACTTGTATAGAAGAAGGTAAAGCTTTAACATCAACTACAGCATCTTTAACTAGAATCGTTGGTTCCATACTATTGGTTAAAATAACATAAGCACTTAGAAGTGGCGAAACATAATGATCTTTATTAATATTTTGTTTTTCCTCGACGAAATAGACCACCACTGTAATAGCAATTAAAACCAATATAAGTAAAATAGAATACATGAAAACAGATGCAATAAAGTGCAACGCTCTTTTAACATAATCAAATGCTTTCATTTATGCACCCCGATTCTATTCACTCTACTATACATGATAACAAAAAAAAAGATTTTTTACAATAGAAAAGAAACATATAGATTATGTTTCTTGACTTATTTTACTTAGCAGAGGTAGCTACTAAATTGACTTTAGCAGAGAAAGTTTTTTGACTATAGTCTTCTGCATATTGTCTAACCCACAAACGTAGGCGATATTTTTCATTATAGCCACGTTCTTCAATTCTTCTAGTAAATAACAATTTACCATCATATACATTACTTTTAAAATCATCATATTGACTGTATACTTTGACACTTCCTATTAAAAGCGTTTCTGGAACGGCTATTTCTCTATTTCCTTTTAGATTGGTTACATATACTTTAACATCCGAATCTGAAAGTGTAGACTCTGCCATTTTTTCTAATATCACTTTATATTCTAATGGATTTCCTTCTCTAGGGTTACCTGTAACTTGGAAATCAAAGTAAGTATGATTCCCTACCATTACTTTTCCTTCTTCATCAAGCATAGGAAAAGCATTGGTAATATAAATTCCATTGGCAGGAAAATTACTTCCGTTTCCACCTGGACCTGAACCATAATATCCACTATTATCGGAATAAGAGAATAAAATATCTCCTGTTTGAATAGTATTATTAGAAGTACTACTTCCTCCATCCATTCCTAAATAGTCTCGTTGAAAAGCAAATGAAAAAGTCATTATACCTGTAATCAATAAAATAAATAGGAATATAAACATATAAATATTTTTCTTAGAGGTCTTTGTTTCTTCTTGTTCCATATCCATATTCATGTCTTTTTTATCCATACCTCTTCACCTCTATTATAAATGTAACATATTTTTTTTGTTTTAACAAGTTCTAATCAAAGAAAAAGTATCCTATTAGGATACTTAATTATTATTTATATGATGGGGTATCTACCGCATATACGTCTAATTTAACTGAGAAAGTTTTACCATTAGTTCCACGAGTTTTTAACTTACATGTATCATCATCTAAATTCGGATGTTCTTCATTACATGTAGAACAATCAACTGTATCTTCCGAATCACTACTAGTAGTACAAAAATCATTTGTCATATAAGTTTTATTAGTATCGATTTCATCACTTAGTTCTTTGTATCCATCAGCTGAAAGATTAGTAGTATAATAGTGATCAGATAACCACATTTGAAAGCGATAATAATGAGTCTTTTCTCCACTAGTTTGGTCAAAAGTATTCGTATATAACAATTTATCACTATTAGATGAACCATTTCTAGTATAATTTTCTAACTTATCAAAATAACTATTTTGGTGCGTAGATTCAATATTAATTGGCGTATAATCGCCTTCTGCATCAGAAGTTTTGGTTAGTAATCTTAAACGAACATATTTAGATTCAAGCGCACTAACACTAGCATGGTCTGTTGTGTCATCTACCACGATATCATACTTAATACTCATATTACCATTGATAGTGGAAGTTACCGTAAAATCAAATTGCCCCTTATCACCTAAAGCATTAGCTTTTGTTGCTTCTTCATCTGACATAGGCATTGCATTTGTTAATTTAATACCATTCTCGTTTTCTTCATACTTAAATACTAAAGTACCAGTATTAATCGTATTGGTAGTTGTTCCTTGTCTTGAATAAGTAAAGAATGCAAATGACACTCCTACTACTGCTACCACCAAAATAGCTACGGCTAAAACTGATAATAAAACTTGACTTGTTTGATGACTGTTATTATTTTTTTCTTCGTACATCTTTCTTATCCTCCTTATCATAATTAGATTATAATAAAGTTAACCCCCCCCAGTCAAGTAATTTGACAAAAATTTTTATCATAAAAAAAGCAGACTATATTTTTTATCATTGTCTACTTTTATCATATTACATAATACAGAGTGATTTTTATTATTTTATGTACTTGGTGCATCTACTGCATAAACGTGTAATTTTACTGCAAATGTTTTACCGTTAGTTCCTTTGTCCTCAGATGAATATTTTGCTGTTCCTTTTTTTTGCCCTTCTTCAGCATTTTCTCCATATACAGGATCATCACATGGAACTTTGTGATCTGCTTCTGGAACATCCTTGTCATACTCAAGATTTGTACACATATCAGGTTTCATCATAGTTTCTTTTTCTTCTTCGCCTTCCTTGTAATGGTCAGACATCCACATTAGAAAACGATAATAATGATGACCACTTACACTAAAACTATCAGTATGTAATGTCTTAAGTGTGCCAACAGTCTTACTAGGATCTTTAGTCGAATTAACTAATTCATCAAAATAAGTTGCTGAATCTGTTGTATTTGTATAGTTGCTATTGGTTTCACTTTTCTTCAATAAAACCTTTACATATTTAGAATCTAATGTTTTACGTTCACCCGCTCCTTCAACTGCAGATAAAGAAACATTTTCTACTGCAATTTCATAGTTAATTTTTACATTTCCGGTGATTGTTGACTCAACATTAAAATCAAAAGCCTGTCCTGCACCTGTTCCATAAGTCTCTCCAGTAGCCACTGTATCTGCTATAGGTAAAGCATTCTCAAGTTTAATACCTGGATTTGGTTCGTTATACTTAAATACTAAAGTACCAGTATTAATCGTATTGGTAGTTGTTCCTTGTCTTGAATAAGTAAAGAATGCAAATGACACTCCTACTACTGCTACCACCAAAATAGCTACGGCTAAAACTGATAATAAAACTTGACTTGTTTGATGACTGTTATTATTTTTTTCTTCGTACATCTTTCTTATCCTCCTTATCATAATTAGATTATAATAAAGTTAACCCCCCCCAGTCAAGTAATTTGATACAAAATATTTGATTGACAAAAAAAGAATGCTCCAAGCATTCCTAAATTCTTTTACCAACCCCAACGAAGTATTTCGTAGGAGATATTATATTGTCTACCAATAGGGGCTGTAACTTTTTCTGATTCAAACAATAAATCCATAGTTAATCCTTTAATAGCACTTCCACGATCAAGCGCAATGGCTATAATAGGTTCACTACTAAAGCGGAAGTTTGATATTTTTACAATAGTTCCACACGGAATCACTGGATCAGTGGCTACAATTCGTATAGTTCCATAAGTTGCATCGT
This sequence comes from uncultured Bacilli bacterium, assembly GCA_947623935.1. GTDB lineage: Bacteria > Bacillota_I > Bacilli_A > RF39 > UBA660 > Faecenecus. Next base: position 26,322 of record CANQIE010000001.1, read on the forward strand.
TAAAATAGATATTCCCATCTCGTACATCTTGTCTTGGAGGACATCCTACTCTTCCTCCACATCCTTCACAATCGGGACCATAGCCTGTGATAGTACCAGTAAAAGTAATAGGACCAATAGGACCTTGCTCCTCTATTTCAGCAAGACTTGATACATATAGAGGTTTATTACTATCTAAAATAGCATTATATTTCGATACAATGTGAATAGCTTCTAAAGATTTAGTACGATTAATATTATCTGTTTTAATTACTTCACGTTGATTACCAGAAGCAATAATTAAAAGAATTACTGCTATAAAGGAAATGAGAAGAAAACGATTCTTCATGGCTACTAAAAATTGTCTCATATCACACCTCTATTGTTAAATAGAGCATATCACATCTTTTTCGTTAAGTCAAATAAACGATGGGTATTTGTTAAAGTTATTTTAGATACTTCTTCTAGTGTTATTTGTTTAATATCCGCAATTCTTTGCGCAATAACAGGGATATTCCAAGGACCATTCTTTTTTCCACGATAAGGTTCAGGAGCCAAATAAGGACTATCCGTTTCTAAGAGTATTTTTTCAAGAGGAAGTTCTTTGACCGTTTCATGTAGTTTGCTATTTTTAAAAGTAACAACGCCTCCAATTCCAAAATAAAAACCTAATTTTAAAAAAACTTTAGCCATTTCTAAACTTTCATTAAAGCAGTGGAGAACACCTACTACGTTATATTCTTTAATAATATCATAAGTATCTTGAATAGCATCTCTTGTATGAATAACAACAGGAAGATGATACTTTTCAGCGAGTGCTAATTGTTTTCTAAATAAGTCAATTTGCTTATTTCTATTTTCTTTTCCATAATGATAATCAAGTCCTATTTCTCCTACGCCTACACAAGAAGAAGCTTTGATTTTTTCTTCTAAAAACTTTAAGTCCTCATCAATTACAGAGTCCGCACAATCAGGATGGTATCCCAAAGTTAAAAATACATCTTCTTCTAGTGATGCAATTTTTAAAACTTCTTCCATTTCTTTTCTATTACAACCACTTACAATAAAAGGGGAAACTTGATTTTTTCTTGCTTCATTTAAAACTTCTTGATAATCATCATAACTATCGCTTCCTAAATGAAAATGAGTATCAATAAACATACAATTCCTTCTTTCAGCAATAGTATATCATAGAAAAAGAATGACTAAAAATCATTCTTTACTTAATACTACATAATACGTAAAACCAAAAAGCAGAATTACGCCAAAAGTGAAGTCTAGCAGGCATCCATCAATAAAAGGAAGTACTTTAATAATGATGGATATCAGCACACATCCTAACAAGGTGTTTCTAAGGCTTCGTTTCATGTGTAATAGTTTCATCGTCTTGTTCCCTTTCTATTCTTTTTGAGCAACTACTTTCTCACTATAACATAATAGAAAAAGGAAATAGAAGTTTTTTCTTCTTTATTTTAGGAGTTTACACCTGTGTGCGACAAGAAAACATTAATTTCTTCCATTTTCTTGTTTTTATCAAGACGCATAAAGATAGGTTTTGCCTCTTGGACTTCATAGGCATTATCTTCTTTATACGTTAAAGTATCATCCGTAGTTCCTAATTGACTTAAGATTTCTTTACTGGTATCCGGTAAGAAGGCTTCTAGTAAATTAGCACATACACGAATAGATTCTAATAAATTGTATAATACCGTTGATAGAAGGGCTTGCTTACTTTCATCTTTGGCAAGAGCCCAAGGAGTAGTATCATCAATATATTTATTACTGTTACGTAATTGGTTCATAATTTCTTCAAGAGCATTTCCAACTTCTAATTTATTCATCTTTTTATCCACTAAAGTTGGTAGATTCTTGATATGATCAATAAAGCTTTCATCAAATTCGGTTGTTTGACTCGTACGACTTACTTTTCCATCAAAATATTTATGAGCCATTGAAATCGTTCTATTGACCAAATTTCCTAAAACATTCGCAAGATCGCTATTGTAACGTTCAATGATTAAATCATAAGTTATATTTCCATCGTTGGCAAAAGGCATCTCATGTAAAACATAATAACGAATAGCATCGACTCCAAATAAATGCACTAAATCGTCGGCATACATAACGTTACCTTTACTTTTACTCATTTTATCGTCTTGAAAAAGCATCCATGGATGACCAAAGACTTGTTTTGGTAAAGGTTCACCTAGCGCCATTAAAATAATAGGCCAATAAATAGTATGAAATCGAATAATATCTTTACCAATTAAGTGTAAATCGCAAGGCCACCACTTGTTGTACTCTGAACTACTACCATCGACATCGTAACCAATGTTCGTAATATAATTGGTTAGTGCATCAATCCAAACATAGACTACATGTTTTGGATCAAAATCTACTGGAATTCCCCAAGAGAAACTAGAACGCGAAACACATAAATCTTGTAGACCTGGTTTGATAAAATTATTAATCATTTCATTCTTTCTAGATTCAGGTTGAATAAACTCTGGATGAGATTCAATGTAATCAATTAATTGATCTTGGTATTTTGATAATTTAAAGAAATACGCTTCTTCTTCCGCTTTATGAACTTCTCTTCCACAATCGGGACATTTGCCATCCACTAATTGACTCTCCGTAAAGAAAGATTCGCAAGGAGTACAGTATAATCCTTTATAAGTTCCTTTATAGATATCCCCTTGTTCATAAAGTTTTTTAAAGATTTTTTGTACTTTTTTAACATGTTCTGGATCGGTAGTTCTTACAAAACGATCATAGCTTGTGTTCATAATATCCCAAATCGCTTTAATTTCACCTGCTACTTCGTCGACATAAGCTTGAGGAGTAATACCTTTTTCTTTAGCTTTTAACTCAATTTTCTCCCCATGTTCATCGGTTCCCGTTTGAAAATAAACTTCGTATCCTTTTTTTCTTTTGTACCTAGCAATGGCATCTGCTAAAACAATCTCATAGGTATTTCCAATATGTGGTTTCGATGAAGTATATGCAATTGCCGTACTAATGTAAAATTTTTCCATTTCTTTTTCCTCCTAAAAAAAGATGACTTATTATGTTAAGGACGGATCTTTTCCGCGGTACCACCTTAATTTATAATAAATCATCTTATTATACACTTTCTAAAGTTAACGCCTATCTTACGTTTTCGCCTACCTATCGACGAAAAAGTTCCGAAGCCATATCCATTTGAGTCATCTTTCCTTGCTTTCACCTAACCAAGGTCTCTTTTTTAAAGAATCAATCAAAGGACTCTTCATCAAAACTTTTGAATATGGCTAGATTATAACATAATTCAAATTATTGTTCAAGGTGTTTCGATAAAAATTGTGTAATAATCGTAACCATGTGCTTTTCGGTATCGGTAATATTTTTTTCCGGTTCATAAAGAATAACTTTTCCTACGGCATCCCCATTTACAAGAATAGTTGATCCATAGAAGTAACCTTCTTCAAATAGTCCATCTGATATCTCAAACTTCGTCTTGAGATGAGAATTTAGTTCTTTCTTATCGACAATGTTCTCTTCTAAAGTTCTAGATAAACTTCTGCCTAAATATTTTTTTCTTAATGGAAGAGAGCATCCTAATACCTCATCTCGATCCGTTATAATAACGGAGGCATTTAGTGATTGATACACGGCATCGGCTAAAGCCTGTGAAATATCTTCCATATCGTTCATTGGTGAATATTTCTTTAAAGCAATCATATCTTTATCCACAAATATTTCCAATGACTCACCATCCCTAATCCGTAAACTTCTGCGTATTTCTTTAGGAACGACGATTCTTCCTAAATCGTCTATTCTTCTAACAACTCCGGTTGTTTTCATAAAATCCCCACTTTCCTTACAATATCTAGTTTTCCAACAAAAAGAATGTTTATACCTAGAATATATTTTTTTACTTTTTACTGCTTCATAAATATTATAAGCATTTTTTGGGCAATTTTCTTTGGAAATATTTACCAATAGTTTACAATCGTTTAAAAATAAGGCTTTTATGGCCTTATTTTTTAATTACTGTTTGGTAGATTGTGGAAATGTTTATAGTTATCGAGGGCATTATTGATAAGTGTTTGATTTCGAATATGCATTTGTTCTGTGGTACGATTAACTAATCTTCTTACTAAATTATCTTTTAAGTAATTCATAGTACGTTCTAAAACAAAAGTGCTTTTTTCTATAGGTATCTCTTTTTGACAAAGTGCTTCAAGTAAAGGAAAAACATCATTATCAATATAAGTAATCAAAATGTTCTTTAAAAAAGTTTCAAAATCACTTTTCGTTGAAACGACATACGAACAGTAGTCATCAAAAGTAGCAATGGTAAGAGAATTAGCCATTGCAAGAAGTTCTTTTCGTTTGTCTTTAATGTATTGTTTCGTCTCTTTGATATAAATTTTACCTAAAGAGAGCAAAAATTCATTTTGTTCATTACTCTTAAAATCGGGATTGATATCACAAAAAATGGAAAGCATTTTTGACTTTGCTCCAACCATTTCAAAATCTAAAATATTTTGTAAGCTTAACGTAAGACTATCTAGATTGTTACTGATATCGAGTTGTAATTTACGTTTCAATATTTCAAGATTTTTTTCCTGAAATTTTTGTTTTAACTCTTCGTCCATTATTTCCCTCTATTCTTTTTGATTAGAATAATCATATCAATTTATGCGTACATCGTCAATTATCGAAAAATTAAAGTGGATTGACATGGACAATCGCTTTTTGCACACATTCCATCTCATTTTGAATCTTTTTTTCAAGTTCATCCGCAATATCATGACTCTTCTTAGTCGATAGTTTCCCACTTACAAAAATAGTAAGTACAACAATATAATCGTAACCCACTGGGACGGAATAGATTTCATCTACTTTTTTAACTTCTTTCATCGATAAAACTATTTCCTTTAATTTTTCTTTATCCTCTTCTTTTAAAGAGGCATCCATTAATACACGATAACTTTGAATAAAAATTTGCGTTCCTGTATAAAAAATCCAAATAGAAATACCGATTCCCACAACACCATCTACAAAATGGATATGAAAATAACTAAATATAATCGACATCATAGTAAATAAAGAAATGATGAAATCATTTCGATGATCATACATCGTAGATGAAATTAAGACATTGGGATATTTTTGATAAAGTTTACGCGTATAAAGAAATAAAGAAATTTTAACGACAATGGTAATAAAAGAAGCAAGAAGTAAAGGAATTGAGAAAATGACACCTTGTTTTCCTAGAATAGATGAAACGGAATCTAACAATATTTTAAGGGATAAGCCCATCATGGATAGACTAATAAACATCGAGAAGATATATTCGGCCTTGCCATGACCAAAATTATGGTCTTCATCCGATGGAGCTCTAGCAATCTTGTTACCAATGGTGGTCATGATCGATGCAAAAATATCACTTGCACTATTGAGCGCATCGGCAATCATAGCTTGACTATGACTAAAATAACCAACAATCGCCTTGATAATTAGAAGAAAAGCATTCCCAATAATACCCGTAATTCCTACTTTTTTCGTAGCTTCATAACGCATTTTGTTCACCTTCGTTTTTCATATTTATAGTATATAAACTTTTTAAAAGAAAAGTTACTCTTCATCGATGACTTTCAAAATATCGATAAGGTAATAGATATAATGCTTTTCTAAGTGAATCGTATCTAAAATGATAGCAAAACAAGGTCCTCTTACCCCAAAGCGGAACATATTGCTTATTTTCATCGCTTCCATAAAGACTTTTTCGCCATCAATTTTCTTCGTTTGTTCTTCACTAAAAATCATCTCAATCGAATTACGATTTTGTCTTACTTCGATAATATTTAGTTTCTTAGCTAGTTTCTCAAACCATTCTTCATACATGTAAATGAGCATAGCCTCATCAATTTTACCAAAGCGGTCTTCTAATTCTTCCTTGATAGCTAATAATTTTGAATAAGAATCAATTTCATTAATTTTCTTATGAATTTCAATTTTCAAATCAGTATCTTCGACGTACTCATCGGCAATATGAGTTTCAATATCCAAATAAGGTTTGGTATCTTGGACTTCATCGGTAACCGTTTTTTCACCTTTTAAGTGGGCTACTTCTTCATCGAGCATTTTTAAATAAAGATCTATTCCAACTGTATCAATGAAACCAGCTTGTTCAACACCTAGAATATCTCCTGCTCCACGGATAGATAAATCTCTAGTAGCAATGGAAAAACCGCTTCCAAGTTCGGTAAACTCTTTAATGGCATTGAGTCGTTTAATTGCACTTTCGGTTAACATACGATTTCCTTGGTACATGAGATAAGCATAGGCAATCTTGTTACTTCTTCCAACACGTCCTCTAATTTGATAAAGTTGAGCAAGACCAAAACGATCGGCATCAATAATAATTAACGTGTTTACATTGGGCATATCTATTCCCGTTTCAATAATCGTGGTACAAATCAATACATCAAATTCATGATTTTGAAAAGCCATCATTTGGTTTTCTAGTTCATTCTTACTCATTTGTCCATGTGCATAATTAATCCTAGCTTCTGGAACTAATGCTTGAATTTCACTCACCTTTTGTTCAATGTTCATAACTCGATTATAGAGTAAAAAGACTTGTCCATTACGCGCTAACTCTTTATAGATCGCATCTTTGATAATTTGATTATTCTCTTCTAACACATACGTTTGCACAGGATATCGATCCATTGGAGGCGTCGTAATAAGCGAAAGACTTCGAATTCCTACCATCGACATCTGTAACGTTCTTGGAATAGGTGTTGCTGTAAGAGTCAAAACATCTACATTGGATTTGTATTTCTTAATTTTCTCTTTATGAGTAACACCAAAACGTTGTTCTTCATCAATGACTAAGAGACCTAAATCTTTAGGTCTAATATCATCGCTTAATAAACGATGCGTTCCAAAAACCAAATCTATAGAACCATCTTTTAAACCTTCAATAATTCTTTTTACCTCTTTTGGAGTCGTAAAGCGATTTAATAAAGCCATATTAACCGGAAAATGTTGAAATCTTACTTTAGCATTTTCATATTGTTGATTGGAAAGAATTGTTGTAGGACAAAGATAAAGCACTTGCTTTGAATCTAAGATCGCTTTAAAAATGGCACGAAAAGCCACTTCTGTTTTACCATAACCAACATCCCCACAAAGCAAACGATCCATCGGATGAACCGATTCCATATCTTCTTTAATTTGACTGGTGGACAACAATTGATCTTTTGTCTCTTCGTATGGAAATTCTTTTTCAAAATCGATTTGTAACTTGTTATCCGGACTAAAAGCAAAACCTTTTTTAAGTTCACGTTCAGCATAAAGACGTAATAATTGATCTGCAATATCTTTAATTCTTCCCCGAACACGATTTTTAACTTTCTTCCATTCTGTTCCCCCTAATTTATTAATTTTAGGAACTCTTCCTTCGTTACCTGAATATTTACTAATTAAATCTATTTTTTCTACTGGAATATACAATTTATCATTACCTTGGTATAAAAGTTCCAAATAATCTTTCTTTAAATTCCCTTTCGATAAGGTCTTAATTCCATTATAAATACCGATTCCATGGACATAGTGAACAATATAATCACCAATTTCCAACTTATTAATATCTTTAATTTTAGAGGCATATTTAAAGTTCGTTTTATAGATCTTTTTAGAAACCACATTTTTAAAGAGTTCTTTGGCGGTTAAAAAGATATAGTTTTTGTAAGTAAAACCTTGATTCATATCGAAAGAAACAATGTTGATAGCACCTTCAATAATATGATCCATACTAGCTTCTACATAAGGAACCGTTAAATATTTAACAAAATTAGAAATCATGTAGCCTTTAAGACAAATAACAATCGTCTTTTTTAAATCGTGTTGTTCTTTTAAATAACGATTAATCGCTTCCACATTTTCATTAAAAGGTAAAATTCCTTTGGCTTCAAAGTTTAGTAATTTAATATTTTTATCATGCCCAATATTATCAATCGAATAATAGTAACTCACTTCTTTAGGATTAAGTTTTAGAAAATCAAAAAAGTATTCTCCTTTAAAATCTGTATCTTTATCGTTTTGATATTCCATAACTTCTTGTAAAGTAGAAGTATAACTTACTTTCATTTGATTGTAATCTTTATAGATAACTTGTGGTTCATCTAAATAATCCATAAGAGATGCAATCTTGTTAGAATACGTAGGTAAGTATTTTTGTTTCGTTTCATCGATGGTATCATCATCCACTAAAAATTCAGAATAAGGATAAATGGAAATAGCATCGATCTTTTCAATCGATTTTTGTGTATCTTCATCAAATAGACGAATCGACTCAATGGTATCCCCAAAGAATTCAAAACGAACAGGATGACTATAATCAATCGGAAAAATATCAATAACAAAACCACGAATACCCATTTCTCCTGTTTTGGTAACCAATGTTTGAGGAACATAACCGATATGATAAAGTTTTTCTTCTAACGTTTTAGGATCAATTTCGTCGTTCACATGTAACTCAATAATACTTTCTTGGTATTTTGCTGGCGTAGGTAAAAATCTTAAATAACCCATTAAATGGGTAACTACAATTTTAGGCTTTTTTGATATGAGGGCATTGAGCGTTTCTAATCTCGTTACCATTAAATCAGGACTAATAGCAATTGCTTCACTGGTTAAAAAGTCATCCATGGGAAAAAGTAGTACATCCGAAGTATAATTAGACAAACTTTCATAAAGTTTATTGGCTTCAAACAAAGTGGAAGTAACAATTAAAAAAGATTTCTTTTTCTTGCAAAAATCACTATAGACACCCACGCAAAAAAGCTCATCGGTTAATCCCGTGAACCCTGTCTTATTCTCAAATAAATCTGGTAATAAGTTTTGCAGTAAATTCATGACCTTCTCCTATTTATGATTGTATTTACTCATTAACGTTTCAAAGTCTTCTTTTAGAAAATCAGTAAGAACTTGTGTTATGGTCTTTTCTAGTTGAATAATTTCTTGTTGTTCTTCTTTCGAAAAAGTAGAAAGCACATAGTCTTTCGTATCGATAGCCTTATTATTGGAAATACCTAGTTTTAATCTTTTATAAGCCTCTGTATTTAAAAGTCTTGCAATATCTTTTAGTCCATTATGGCCTCCAGAAGAACCTTGTTTTCGTAATCGAAAAGTACCTAATGGTAAATCTAAATCATCATGGATAATTAAAAGATGATCTAAGTCAATTTCAAAATAGTCTACAAACTTCTTAACCGCTTCTCCGGATAAATTCATATATTGTTGAGGTTTTAAAAGAATGACTTTTTCATTATCAATTCTTCCTTCGCCATAGAGACCATGAAATTTTTCTTTATTGATTTCGATATTGTTTTCTTTAGCAAAACAATCTAAAAAATGAAATCCCATATTGTGTCTTGTATTTTCATATTCCTTACCTGGATTTCCTAAACCTACGATTAGATACATATTATCACTTCCCTAAATGGTATTCTTTATAAATGATACTTTTTGGAACTTGTCTTTGTTTTGCAACTTCTTTGATGGCATCTTTTTCACTCATACCATCTTCGATATAGAGTTTAACATGTTCAACAATAGATAAATCACTATAATCCTCTTCCATTGTATTTCCAGCAACAACAAGAACATATTCTCCTTTTAACATCTCTTCTACATCTTTTTTAATTGACGAAACAGTTCCTCGATAAATCTCTTCATGAATCTTTGATATCTCACGGCAAATAGCAATTTCCCGATCACCTAATATTTCTTGAATACTTTCTAGTGTTTCCATTAAGCGATGAGGTGCCTCATAAAAGATCATGGTATATGGAAACGGGCTTAACTTTTTTAACTCTTTTTCACGTTTCGTTTTCTTTGCATTTAAAAAACCATAGAAAAGAAAGGGTGATGGGGCAAGTCCAGACATCGTTAAAGCAGGTACAAAAGCAGTAGGTCCTGGAAGCGAAATAACAGGATAACCATGATCTAAAATGAAAGATACGACCTTGTATCCGGGATCACTTATAATAGGAGTTCCTCTGTCAGTAACAAGACCTATCGTTTTTCCTTCTTGTAAATAAGACAAAGCTAACTCTTTCATCTTATCTTCATTGTGATCATCGGAATGAATAAGTTTTTTGGTAATATCTAAATATTTTAAAAGTTGAGCGGTTACACGCGTATCTTCACAAAACAAAACATCAACTTCTTTTAAAACATTTATAGCACGCATAGTAATATCTTCTCTATTTCCAATAGGTGTAGGAATTAAATAGAGTTTTGCTCCTTCTTGATAACTTTTTTGATTCATAAAATCAACTCTTTCCAAATAGAGATAAAATCTCTTTTCGATAACTGCCATCTTGGTTATGAATATAAAGTGGCGGTAATAATTTTACACCTATTTTTCCATTTTTACTAGCCTCAATTAAAAATAAATTAGATTCTTTATTTACTTTGGGATAAATAAATTGAATACGTTTAGGTTCTAGATGGTATTTTTGAAGTAGAGCAAGAATCTCTACCACTCTCTCTGTTCGATGCACCATTGCAAAACGACCATCATTTTTCAAGAGTTTTCGTACAATATCAAGACTTTCTTCTAACGTAATAGCTACTTCATGTCGTGCAATCGTTTTGTGACTATCTTGATTCACAACACTTTTTTGAGAAGTCTTAAAATAAGGCGGATTCATAGTAATAACATCAAAAGAATCCGATTCAAAATCTTCTTTTAAGTCTAAAACATTTTTATTAATTAAAGTAATAGCTTGTTCTTTATGATTAATTTCAACTGATTTTTTAGCTAACTCAAAAACTTCTTTTTGAATTTCAACTCCTGTGATATGAGCTTTGGTTTTCGTTGATAAGATTAATGGAATTGGTGCATTTCCACAACAAAGATCTAGAATTTCTTTATCTTTTAGATGAATTTCTACAAAATTCGCTAACAAAAAAGAATCGAGCGAAAATGAAAACCAATCCGTATTTTGCATAATTTTTAAGTTAGAAAAAGAAAGTAAATCATGTAATACTTCCATTATTTAACCTCTTCTAAAGCAACTACTAAGGTATGATGATCTTTAAATTCAACGGTCGCTTTTTTAGCAAACACATCGAGTGAAATAATTTTTCCTTTGCCATCAACGGTATCGATATAGGTACCTACACTAGGTAAATCTTTCTTTAATTCGGTATAAACTTCATCTTCATAATTCAAACAACATAGTAATCTTCCACAAGAACCATTGATTTTATTTGGGTTTAGAGCAATAAATTGGTTTTTAGCCATATTGATAGAAACACTATTAAAGTCTGTTAAGAAACTACTGCAACATAAGAATCTACCACAAGGCCCTAAGCCTCCCACTTCTTTGGCTTTATCACGAACACCTATTTGACGAAGTTCAATACGAGTATGATAATTTTGTGCTATTTTTTTTACTAGTTCACGAAAATCTACTCTTCCATCGGCAATAAAATTAAAAAGTAATTGATTTCGATCAAAAGTAAATGAGGCATCAAGCAGGCGCATATCGAGATCTAATTCTGTAACATATTCTCTTGCTGACTCCAAGGCACGCTCTGCTTCTTTTAAATTTTTCTTATGTTGTTTACGATCGGCTTCAGTAGCAATGCGAAGAATTGGTTTTAAAGGAATACCAATACTATTTTCTTCGATTTCTTTATTTGGATTTACAACGGTTGCATATTGCATTCCTTTTTCCGTCTCCACAATAACATCCATGTCCATTTCTATGTTACAACCCCCTGGTGTAAAATAATAGACGCGTCCACTAGAATTAAATTTAACACCTACAACTTTCATTTGGCTACACCTCCACTTAATTCAATGATGATTTTATCTAACATTAGATTTTGATTTACATTAGAATTGATTTTCATAGGTAAATGAGATACTAGTTCAATTTTTCTTAGTAAATTTTCTTTCGTATTTTGACTAGAAACTTTTTTAATTTCTTTTTCATAATCTTGAAAAATGGAATCATTGATAGGGTGATTTAGTTGAAAATAAAGCGTACTTTCATAAAATTGTTGTACTAACTGAAAAGCTTCTAGTAAGCCCTCTTTTGAATTTAGTATATTATCCCAAATTTGATTTAAGAAAGCAATAGTTTTAGGTCCTTTTTCTTCAATCATGGTACAAAAATTAACTATTTGATTAAGACGATTTTGATCGATTGAATTTTTTTCTTCACTAGGTTTTAACTGAAATAATTGACATCTTGAAAGAATAGTCGGTAAAACTTGATTTCGATTAGGAGCAAGCAGAATAGCAACAATATTTTCCTCTGGTTCTTCTAAAAATTTTAATATCGAATTAGCAGATGATTTATTGAGCTTGTCCGCTCCATTTATAATGTATACACGTTTTCGATTATCTAAGGATTTTGTTTTAAATTCAGTTTGCAAATCAAGAAGTTGTTCTTTTTTGATCCAGAGTCCATCGGGTTCAATCAGTTTAAAATCTGGATAAATTCCAAGATCAATATGGTGACAAATAGTACAATTATCACACGTATTTTTTTCTGTTTTATGGCTTGTACAAATCAAAAATTTAGCAAAAGCAATAGCAAAGGCACGACTATCTGAAAAATGGTTTGTCTCAATAAAATAAGCATGACTAACTTTTCCATTTTCAAGAACGGATTTAATCATCGCATCATAAAAATTAGATTGTATTTCTCGATAGTCACTAAACACTTTACCACCTCAAATTAAAATAAAAGTACTAACAGTAAAACTAGGGAAAATAATGCCGGTAAACCTAAAAAGCCTACGAGACAAATAGTAATTAAATTGATAGGAATCATCATGTTAAATGAAACCGCTAATAGGTTATATCCATATAAAATAAATGCTCCTAAAACAAATTTTTTTAGTAGAAGAAAGATGCCTTTTAACATTTTTTCACCTCTACTAATACTTATGATGGACAACTTCTTTTATTCAATATTTTTACGATCTAGAAGGGCTCTTTCTAACGTCATAGAATCGATATATTCCATATCAGCTCCAATAGGTATTCCACTTGCAATTTTAGATACTCTTAAAGGAAGACCATCTAAAATTTTCTTAATATATAAAGCCGTCGTTTCTCCTTCAATACTAGGTTTAACTGCTAAAATTATTTCTTTAAAATTATTTTCTTTAATTCTTGAAAGTAATTTATCGATGCCAATATCTTCGGGATTGATTCCTTCCATGGGCGATATTAGTCCATTTAATACATGGTACATTCCATTGTAAGAACCCAATCGTTCAAAAAGAATAACACTTCTTGGATCTTCTACTACACAAAGTGTGGATTGATCACGAAGTTTATTACTACATATTTCACATATTTCGTTTTCAGTTAGATGATTACAAATCTTACACGGATGAATTTTTTCTTTGACATCTTTCATAGAATCAATGAAAGCTCCAACCTTTTCGGTATCGGCATCTAAAACAGAAAAAGCAAGCCTTTCAGCTGTCTTTTCACCTATACCAGGAAAACTTTTAAATCCTTCAATTAAATTTCGCAAACTCTCTGGGTACATAAAGACTCCTAAAACATTCCTGGAAGATTGGCAAATTTACCCATTTTTGCTTCCGTCGTCTTATCGACTTGTTGAAAAGCATTATTAATGGCTACCACTAAAACATCTTGAAGCATCTCAATATCGTCTTTTGATAACTCCATTCCTGGATCAATCATTATTTTAAGAACTTCTTTTTTACCATTAACTACAACTTTTACAAAGGAGTTTTCTCCTGTAAACTCCATCTTGTCAATTTCTTCTTTGGCACTCATCATTTCTTTTTGCATAGCTTGCGCTTGTTTCATAATTGCTTGAATATTCATTTTTATTCCTTCTTTCTTTTATTCATCCATCTGTACAATATTTTTACCAAAAAGTTGGATAGCTTCTTTCATTAAATCGGAAGTTTTTTCTTCTTTTTCTTCTTTAAAAGCAGAAATAGGAGTTTCTTTTGTTTCTTCTTGGTATTTATATTCTACATGATCTTTTATATTTTTGATATAATTTTCTTTTTCTTTTTTCCATTGCTCTATTGATAAAAGTACAACGCTATAATCTTTATCAAAAATTTCTTTAAAAGCATTTTCAATTTTCTCGATCATATCGTCTCCTCGTTCTACTAGAGAGTCGTATTGAAAAGCCAGAATAATATTTTTTGAACTTGCTGCTACAGGAACAGCATCAGCTAAAAAGCAAGCTACTGCTCCAATTTTTCGATCGAGAGTATATTCCATTATTTTTTTCCAATTATTTTTTAATTCAGTTAATTCTTTTTTATCAGCTAAAGCAAAGGTATTGTTGATTCTTAAATTTTTTTGTGATTCTAAATTTATTTTTCCTTCTTTTTCTTTCGTAGAGATTAAGGATTTCTTTTCTTCCGCTTTAACTTCTATTTGCTCTTTGTTTTCAATATTTTTATTTTCTACTTTATTTTCACTTACTTTTTCTTTTTTAGTAAACATTTGTTTATACTCTTTTTTTACTCCTTTTTCAGAATATTCTTGTGAATCAACATTTTCTTTTAAATTCATAAATTGAAGTAACTTTATTTCTAATAAAAGTTTAATATTTAAACTTTCCTTTAACTCATTCAAGATTTGATTAAGTGATAAAATAAAGCAATTAATAAATTCGTCATCAATATCATCTTGATGAGCTATATATTTTTTTACTAATTGATTTCTTAATTGGAGCATCAAATCTTCAACAAAACGCAGTAAATCTTTTCCATTTTGATACATGATATCCAATTGTTCTAAGATGTATTCATTATCTTGTTCTTTTACTTTTTGAATGAAAGTATTAATTTCTTCAAAACTCATTAAACCATTGACTTCTCGCATATCATCCATGGTAATTTTATTATTAGAATAGGATGTTAATTTATCAAGTAACCCTAAAGCATCACGCATACCACCATCTGAATAATGTGCAATTTCTACTAAAACTTCTTCATCAATCTTAATTTTTTCTAAAGAAGTAATTTCTTTTAATCGATCAACAATAGCTTTTTCATCTATTCTTTTAAAATTAAAGCATTGGCAACGCGAAACAATGGTAATAGGAACTTTATGCAAATCAGTTGTAGCTAAAATAAATATAACGTGACTAGGTGGTTCTTCTAAAGTTTTTAACAAAGCATTGAAAGCACCGATAGAAAGCATATGTACTTCATCAATAATATAAACTTTATAATTCAATTCGGTAGGAACTAAAGATACTTTATTTCGAAGTTCACGTATTTCATCCACTCCATTGTTAGAAGCTGCATCAATTTCTATAATATCAGGGCATTCCTTTTTACTAGCAACTAGACAATGAGAACATTCAAGACAAGGATTACCCTCTTTCAAATTAGTACAGTTAACTGCTTTAGCAAAAAGTTTAGCCATCGTTGTTTTTCCTGTACCTCGGGGTCCTGAAAATAAATATGCATGTGATATTTTTCCGATTTTTAACGCATTTAATAAAGTTTTTTTAACAACATTTTGGCCTACTACTTCACTAAAAGTAACAGGGCGATACTTTCGATATAATGCCTGATATGCCATATTATTCACCCCCATGAGTCAACATATTTATTATATCATAGGTTCTAATGAAAAAGATTCTTAATTTCGCTTTTTTTTAAAAAAATTAGATAAAAGAGATGCACACTCATTTTCAAGAATTCCACAAGTTATTTCTACTGCAGAATTAGCATCAACTTCAGTTAATAGTTTATGAACTATTTCTTTATTTTTATTATTTTTACTTTGGGTACCATAAACAATTCTTTTAAAACGTGCTTGTTGAATAGCACTAGCACACATAGGGCAAGGTTCTAATGTAATATACATTACACATTCATTGAGACGCCAATTTTTTAATTTTCGAGAAACTTTTTCAATACACATCAATTCTGCATGTTTTAAAACTGATTTTTTAGTATTTTTTTTATTATAAGCAGACGCAATAATTTTATTTTTATAAACAACAACAGCCCCTACTGGTACTTCTTCTTTTTTTAAACCTTTTTTAGCACAATTTAAGGCTTTATTCATATAATATTCATCTTTATTCATAAATTATCACCTCAAAATAAAAGATGCACATGAGATTAAACTATTAAAGCTGCTATCTTCCGATCCTGACTTGGTTCTAGTCATCTCATTGCATCGTTATTATTGTAATCTATTTTTATTTTTTTTGCAACTATATATTATGTTTCACGTGAAACTCACATAAATTTTATTTCCCGGGAAATAATCTAAATAAAAATAGTATTTTTTTATTTACTTGGAAATATTTTTATAAAAAGAAAATCAAATTTATTTCCTGGGAAATATTTTTTAACAATGTTTCACGTGAAACTTCTCAATTATTTTATTCATCTTCAGTTGGTACTTCAATTGCTTCAACTACAGATTCATCATCTTCTTCTAAATCATCATTGTTTTCTTCATGTGCAACCGATGCAACGGAAGCCACTTTTTGATCATTCTTCAAATGAATTAAACGAACACCTTGTGTTGAACGACGTAAAGTAGATACTTGATCGATTGGTAATCGAATGACGATTCCACTATCAGTAATAATAACTAAATCTTCTTCATCAGTAACAGCTTTTAAAGTAACAAGCATTCCATTCTTTTCAGTAACATTTAAGGCTTTAACACCTTTGCTACCTCTATGTGTTAAACGATAATCATCAATTGGTGTTTGTTTTCCATATCCATTTTCAGTAACAACTAAAACATTTTCGTTGGCATAAACGATTTCGCCACCCACTACTTTAGCAGAACCTAAATCGATTCCTCGAACACCAGAAGCAGATCTTCCCATGATCCGAACTTCAGATTCTTTAAAGCGAACCATTCGTCCATTAGAAGCACCAATAATAATTTCATTATCTCCCGTAGTCTTACCTACAGAAATCAATTCATCATCTTCTTTTAAAGTGATAGCTATTTTTCCACTTCGACGAATATTATCAAATTCAACTAAGTTTGTTCTCTTAACTACACCATTTCTAGTAATAAAGAATAAATATTTATAATCTTCTTCATTCGCTTTGATAGATAAAATTGAATTAATTTTTTCTTCTTTTTCCACAGGTAATAAATTGATAATTGGCAATCCCTTACTTTGTCTGCTAAATTCTGGAACCTCGTAACCTTTCATACGATAGACTTTACCTTTATTACTAAAGAATAAGATATAGTCATGCGTTTCCATGTTGATCATTTTTTCAACGAAATCTTCTTCGCTAGTAGCCATTCCTTTAACACCTACACCACCTCTATTTTGAGTACGGTATTCATCTACAGATAGACGTTTAATGTATCCTTTATTAGTAAGTGTTATCAATGTATTTTCAACTGGAATAAGGGATTCATCTTCGATATAATCAACGGCAGTCATATCAATCTTGGTACGTCGATCATCACCATATTTCTTTTTAATTTCAAGCATTTCTTCTTTAATAATTTCAAGAACACGTTCAGGTTTAGCTAGAATATCTTTGTAATCAGCAATTTTGATTTGTAAATCTTCTAGTTCACTTTCAACTTTTCCACGTTCCAAACCAGTTAAACGACGAATACGCATTTCAAGAATACTATTTGCTTGAATTTCATCCAAGCCAAAACGTTCTTGTAATTTAGCACGTGCTTCTTCATCCGTATCAGCAGAACGCACAATATGAACCACTTCATCGATATTATCTAAAGCAATTCGTAATCCTTCTAAAATGTGAACACGTTCTTCTGCTTTTCCTAAATCAAAACGAGTTCTTCTAACAATAACTTCTTTTTGATGTTCAATATATTTAGAAATAATATCTTTTAATCCTAAAGTCTTTGGTGTTTGTCCATCCAAAACAAGGAAAATAATTCCATAATTAACTTGGAAATTCGTATGTTTATATAAATTATTTAAAACAACTTGTGGATTAGCATCCTTCTTTAAAGTAATTGTTATTTTGACCCCATCTTTTAGATCCGTATGGTAGTCTGAAATACCTTCAATAACTTTATTGTGTACTAATTCAGCTACTTTATTTTTAAGTTCCATTGTATTAACACCATAAGGAACTTCATCGATAATAATATTGCTGTGGCTTCCTGCATCTTCAATGGTAGCTTTACTACGAATGGTGATGCTTCCACGACCTGTTTCATAAGCCTTCTTAATACCAGAATTACCTAAAATAATTCCTCCTGTTGGAAAATCAGGTCCTTTAATATATTCCATTAAACCTAGAGTATCAATGTCTGGATTATCAATATACGCAACACATCCATCGATAACCTCAGATAAGTTATGTGGCGGAATATTCGTAGCCATACCAACCGCAATTCCCATAGAACCATTAACTAAAATGTTAGGAAATCTAGAAGGTAAAACCGTAGGTTCTTTCATAGTAACATCGAAGTTATCGTCCATATCAACGGTATCTTTATTGATATCTCTCAATAATTCCAAAGAAATCTTAGCAAGGCGAGATTCGGTATAACGCATTGCTGCAGCACCGTCTCCTTCGATATTACCAAAGTTTCCATGTCCATCAATCAACACATATCGTTGATTAAAATCTTGCGCTAAACGAACCATCGCTTCATAAATAGAACTATCGCCATGTGGGTGATAATGACCCATTACATAACCTACGGTCGTAGCACTTTTACGATGAGGTTTATCTGGTGTATAACCTGATTCATACATACTCCATAAAATACGACGATGAACTGGTTTTAATCCATCTCGTAAATCCGGTAAAGCACGCGATTTAATAACACTCATGGAATATTCCATAAAAGATGTTTTTACTTCATCGACAATATTATTGTGATCAAGTCGGTCTCTTTCATGAAAGTAACCACTGAAGTTAGAACTATTAGAAGACGCTAATGTATTATTATCATTGGTCGCCTCTTCGTTTGTACTATCTAAAACAATATCTTCTTCAACCGGTCCATCATTTTCATTAGCACGATCTAATAATTCATCTAAATTATCTTTATTATCCATATTTTCACCCCCCTAAATATCAAGATTTTGTACATTCCATGCATTTTCTTCGATAAACTTACGACGAGGATCTACTTCATCACCCATTAATTTTTCAAAAATAGCATCGGCTGCAACACAATCTTCTACTGTTATTTTTCTTAAAACACGTTTTTCAATGTCCATCGTTGTTTCATTTAATTCATCTGCATCCATTTCTCCTAAACCTTTCATACGAGCAATCTCAGCACGAGATCGTACGTTTTCTGGTAAAGAATTCATATAAGCATTTAATTCATCTTCATTTAACACATATTTTCTTGTTTTACCATGCATGATACGGAATAATGGTGGTTGAGCAGCATAGACATGTCCTGCTTGAACAATTGGACGGAAGAAACGATAAAATAAAGTTAATAACAATACACGAATATGACTTCCATCAACATCGGCATCGGTCATGATAATAATCTTATCGTACCTTAATTTTGATAAATCAAAGTACTCCCCTATTCCAGTTCCAAAAGCCGTAATAATGGTTTTAATCTCTTCATTTCCAAGAGCTCTATCAAGTCTTGCTTTTTCTACATTTAAAATCTTACCACGTAATGGAAGAATTGCTTGAGTCATCGAGTCTCTTCCTTTTTTAGCAGAACCACCTGCCGAATCTCCCTCGACGATAAAGATTTCAGAAATCGTTGGATCTTTACTCTTACAATCCGATAATTTACCAAAGAAATTAGTAGTGGCTAAATCACTTTTTCTGGTTGCTTCTCTTGCTTTTTTAGCAGCCATTCTGGCATTTCGTGCAAGGATTGCTTTATTGATAATAACTCTTGCTTCTTCTGGGTTTTCAAGTAAGAAACGTTCAAATCCATCCGAGAATACACTATCGGCTAGATTCTTCACTTCAGAGTTTCCAAGACGACCTTTCGTTTGTCCTTCAAATTGAGGATTTGGATGTTTACAAGAAATGATCATAGTCAATCCTTCTTTAACATCGTCATCTTTTAAATTCTCATCTTTTTCTTTTAAGATGTTGTTCTTTCGTGCATAATTATTGATAACTCTAGTAAGTGCACGTTTAACTCCATCCTCGTGCGTTCCTCCATCATGAGTATTGATATTATTAACAAAGGAATAAATATTGGTATTATAAGAAGTGTTATATTGCATCGCAACTTCGAAAATAACATCGTTCTTTTCTCCTGATAAATGGATAATATCTTCATGAATAGGTGTTTTTTCTTGATTGATGAAACGAACATATTCACTAATACCACCTTCATACATAAAGGTTTCTCCTGTTGTATCTTCCATATCACGATCATCGCGAATATTTAAAGATAGTCCTTTATTTAAGAAAGCAAGTTCACGAATTCTAGTCTTTAGTGTTTCATAATCATAAATATCGGTATCAAAAATATCAGGATCTGGTTTAAATGAAACAGTTGTACCCGTTCTATCTGGTTCACAATCCCCTATAACATGTAAAGGTTCAGTAGTATGTCCACCATTTTCAAAACGCATCTTGTAGATTTTACCCTCTTTATAAACTGTAACTTCTACCCATTTTGATAAAGCATTTACTACACTCGCACCAACACCGTGGAGACCTCCTGATACTTTATATCCGCCTCCACCAAATTTTCCACCTGCATGAAGTACGGTATAAACCGTCTCTACCGTAGAAACACCTGTCTTAGGGTGAATATCTACTGGGATTCCACGTCCATTATCTTTTACGGTAATCGAATTATCTTTATTGATAACGACTTCAATATGTGTACAAAATCCAGCAAGAGCTTCATCTATAGAGTTATCCACAATTTCCCAAACTAAATGATGGAGTCCTTTAACATCTGTTGTACCAATATACATACCCGGTCTTTTTCGAACTGCCTCTAGTCCTTCTAAAACTTGAATCGATGACGAATCATATTCTTCATTTACTTTTTCTTCCATCTTATTTCATCCTTTCTTCGATTGTTCCATCTTGTACTGTAAATATTTTAGCATCTTGTAATATATCCCTTTTTATATCTTTTAAATCCGTAGTTGTAATGATGGTTTGAATATCTTTTTCAATATATTTCAATAATTTATTTTTCTTTTTTCGATCAATTTCACTAAAAATATCATCTAATAAAAGAACGGGTGTTGTAGAGGTATCTTCTTTAAAGAGTTCAATCTCTGCTAATTTAAAACAAATAACAGCTAATCGTTGTTGTCCTTGGGAAGCAAAAAAACGCATATTATCGTTGTTCAAATAAAAAGAAAAATCATCTCGATGCGGTCCAAATAAAGTAGTGCCTTGAGCTAGTTCTCGTTCCCTATTCTTCCGTAATTTATTCACTAATTCTTTATTTAGACTTGCTTCTTCAAAGCTAGCAACTTCAATATTAGGTTCATATTTTATAACAAGACCACTGGTTCCTGTTATATTTTCATAAATAGTGCCAATCACTTTATTGATTCGATTTAAAAATTCATTCCGATATTTATAAATTTTAACTGCTCGCTCCACTAGTTTTTCATCTAATACTGATAAATAGTTCTCATCCCTTAAATGATTCACATACATAAGTCGTAAATATTCATTTCGATTTTTTAAAATCTTATCGTACTCATTTAGTAATTGCAGATAAGTTCTCGATAATTGACTCATATCAATATTTAAAAGATTTCTTCTAATGGATGGCGAACCTTTGATAATCTCTAAATCATCGGGTGTAAAAATAATCACATTTAAATGGGTAATATAATCAGCAATTTTTCTTACTTCTTTACCATTTAATAAAACTTTTTTTTGTAATTTAGTGAGTTGAATTTCTAAATCACGAAAGATTTTTCCATCTTTCACAGTACCCTTAATTTTAGATTGTTCCTCCCCTATTTTGATTAATGTGTTTTCGATTCCTTGTCGATGTGATTTTGTAAGAGCTAAAAGATAGATACTTTCTAGAATATTGGTTTTTCCCTGAGCATTATTTCCAACAAATATATTGATACCGGGATGTAATTTAATATTTTGCTTTTTATAATTTCGAAAATGAATTAAGCTAATTTTCGTTAATATCATAATTTGATAAAAAAACGCTCATAAAATCACCTTTTCTTGAAGTCCAATACTCCTATACACACATATCTATTATAACATAGATTTTATCTTTAAACCATAAAAAAAGGCTTTTTTAGCCATTTTTTACTGTTTTTCGATGATTTAAAATAGATTCTAATAAAGTCGCTCTTAAAAATTGATTATTTAGAGAATAACTGGAGACATTGGTTTTAATAATTTTTCCATTATTGAAATAGATTAAAGCTTTTCTTTGATTTTTTCCAATCTTTTTAAAATGCTTAAGGGATATCCAAATACAATCATCTAATAAAGGTGAATTGGTTGGAAAGAAAATGAGCCTTCGATCTTCTTCTACCACAATAGGTAATTTGTACTCTGCATTTAGTATTGCTTTAGACCCTATTACTCTCCCCTCATAACTACTTCCATAATACTTACAACTGTCATCCATAATCTCGTAAGCAGACTTATCTACGATATACTCATCGTTGGTTTCAATGATACGTGACTTATTTTCAGATATACTAATAATAGCTAGTGTATCATCATTGATTTCATAATCAAACATTTCTTTTCCCCCTAACTGCAAATTTTAAATTTGCGCCACCATTTTATCAAATTTACCTGTCGAAATTCCTCTAATTTTGTCGAAGGGAAAAAATTTTGTCAAAAAAAGAAGAAAGCCATTTTTCTTCCTTTTAATAAGTACGAATTGGTAAAACTAGTTGAACGAGTGTTGGATCCTCTTTAGATTTTAAAATAATAGGTTTAATTTCTCCTACAAAAGAGATATCTACATTATCTGAAGGAAAACTTCTTAAAGCTTCCATCATATATTTTGCTACAAATGAAATATGGATATTTTCATCATTATCTTTTTCCACAACCATCTTTTCTTCAACACGTCCTAATTCAAGTGAACTAGACCTAACAAATAACTTATTATCATCGGTCTCAAGGGTTACTACATTTTTCTCTTTATCACTGGTTAAAATACTAGCTCTATCAATAACACTATATAAACTACTTACAGTTGTTGAAACAGTTAACAACGAATCCTCAGGTAATAAATTAGAAGTATTTGGATAAGTTCCACTAATAAGACGAGATTGGAATAAGAGATTTTCAAACTTAAATAGAATCTTATTATTAAATACATGTAATTCCATTAAATCTTCGGTATCAGGCATAATCTTACTTAATTCAATTAAATTTTTACTTGGAACAATAATATTGTAACTCTCTTCCACAACTTGATCTAATTGAATTGTTTTTCGAGCAAGACGATAAGAATCGGTTGCATTACATTCTAGAATATTTCCATTAATCTTAAAGTTAAGTCCTGTTAAAACTGGTCTAGATTCATCATTAGAAGAAGCAAAAGCAGTTTGATCAATAATACTTTTAAAAATATTATTTGGAATTTTGATAGGTTTTTTACTTTCTTCTAAATTAACATTAGGATATTCTGTTTGACTAATACCATTTAAATTAAATTCACTATTTTCTGTATAAATAAGAATTTTTAAATCATCAATGACTTCTATATTAATATATTCATCAGGTAATTTACGAACGATATCTAAAACATATTTTCCTTGAATGATAATACTTCCTTCTGTTTCAATATCCATTACATCTTTAGCTTCAATAAAATTTTGAATCGTTATATCATTATCCGATGCTGTTAAAGTTAAACCTTTCTTTGATAAATCAAATTTAATACCGGATAATACCGGAATTAAAGTTTTACTAGAAAGTGCTTTTGAGACTTTATTTAATCCGTCTTGAAGAATCTCCTTTTTAATTTTTAATTTCATATTATTTTCCTTCTTTCTTATATTTTTTTATTATTTTTAAAGTGGAAACTGTTCATAACTTCATTTTCACTTTATTTTACTATTCTTTCTTCTTTATTTTCTTGTGGAAAAAAGCGTTTATAATTTTTATTTATCCCCTTCACTTAATATCTTTCATTAATTTTTCAATGGTTCCTGCCAATTCTTTATTTGTTTTCATTTCTCGTTCGATTTTTTCACAGGAGTGCATAACGGTAGAATGATCTTTTCCACCAAACTCCATTCCTATTTTAGGAAAAGATTCATTAGTGAGTTTTCTACACAGGTACATGGCAACTTGTCTTGGAAAAGCAAGATTTGCACTTCGCTTCTTACTTTTCATATCTTCACTTGATATTTGATAAAATTCTGCTACTCGCTTTTGAATTTTTTGAATATCGTTTTTCTCAGTTACTCCCTTGTTGATAAAATCTTTTAAGGCTTCTATTGCTAAATCTAAGTTGATTTCTTGTCCACCCATGATGGTGGAATATGCAAGTAGCCTATTGACTGATCCTTCGAGCTGTCTAACATCATTTCCCATATTAGAGGCAATATATTCAATGACATCTTCGGGAATTTCTCGTTCAATGGCTCCTCCTAAAATCTTCTTTTTTAGAATGGATACGCGTAAATCGAAGTCTGGTGGAAAAATGTCTACTGTTAATCCCCAACAGAACCTTGTTCGTAACCTGTCCTCTAAGACTTTTAAATCATCTGGTGATCGGTCTGAGGAAATAATAATTTGTTTATTATCACTATATAAAGTATTAAAGGTATGGAAAAATTCTTGTTGAGTTTTAGTAGCTCCTCCTAAAAACTGAATGTCATCGATGATTAGTACATCTACATTTCGATATTTATTTTTAAAATATTCTATATAATTAAAGTTATTACCGTTATCATCTTTGGTATTGATGCCCAAGAAATCTTCTATAAATTGTTCACTAGTAACATATAACACCCGTCGATTAGAATTTTGTACGATGAAGTTACCAATCGCATGCATCAAATGGGTTTTTCCTAATCCACTATTACCATATATAAATAAAGGGTTATACATTTTTCCAGGATTCTCTGCTACGGATAAAGCCGCGGCATGAGCAAATTTATTACTGTTTCCAACAACAAAGTTTTCAAAAGTATAATTTGGATTTAAATTTGATTGCACATTATTATTGGAAGGAATAATAACTTCTTTCTCTTCTTCTTTCCGTCGTTCAATTTCTTTTTTCTCATCAATCTCTTCTTGTAGTAAAAATTCTATTTCAAAATTAGATCCTGCTAAATTATTAAAAGTTTGAATAATTAAATCTTTATAATTATCTTCTAAATGTCTTTTGTGTATTTCCATCGGAACTATAATTGTCGCTTTTCCATTCTCTAATGCGTAAAGATGCGTATCTTGAAACCAAGTTTCGTAAGATAAGGAGGTAATTTCTTTTTTTATTTCTTCTAAGAAATTATCCCATAAGATGGTAACATTCATAAATATCACATCCTTATCAGCGTATTGTTTAAAAGTAAATTCATTGTTTTTTATTGTAACTGAAATTGTGGAAAAAGAAAAGAAAAAAAATTAAAAAATTGAAATTCACAGGTTATTCACCTGTTTTGCACAAAGTTATCCACTAATCTTATCCTTATTATATAAGGAAATGGTTGATTTTTCCACAAAATATGTAAATTTTATAATCAACAAGGTGCATTTTGTTTTCCACAAAGCTGTGCAAAATGTGGAAAAAATAAAAATCTAAAAAGCGGTTGACAAATTTCCTTTTTTCCTATTATAATAATGGAGACTTTATGTTTGGAGGTGGAAATGATGAAAAGAACGTATCAACCAAATAATCGTAAAAAAGCAAAAAAACATGGTTTCTTTGCAAGAGTAAAAACAAATGTACTTAAGAAACGTAGAGCGAAAGGACGTAAGCAATTAGCAAAATAATACCACTGAGACTTTCAGTGGTTTTTTCCTATTATAAATAGTCTTGGATCAAAAATAAAAATAAAGGGAGTGATCCAGTGAAAAAAGTAAATATAGTAAAAGAAAATATTCTTTTTAATGATATTATAAACACAGGTAAATGTGTGAAAGATAAAAATCTAGTCATCTATTATAATATAAATAAGGAAAAGAGATATCGCTTTGGTATTTCCATTGGAAAAAAGATTGGAAATGCGGTTACTAGGAATTATCAAAAGCGAAGAATAAGGAATATTGTGGATAATCATAAAAATCTCTATTCAAATGATTTAGATTATATTATAATAATAAGAAGAAATGTTTTAAATGAGGACTTCATACAATTAGATGAAAGCTTCGTTCAACTTATGAATAATATTAATAAGATGAGAGAAAGGAGCACCGAATGAAAAAAACGACGAAAAAGAAATTTATTGTTTTACTACTATTAGTATTCTTATTTACCGGTTGTACACAGACCTTAAAGAATCAAGAAAATAAAGATGTGATCAATCCTGAAACAGGTCAAAGTCTTACAGGAAATATCTTATGCCAACCAACCGATGAAAAAACAAGAGAATTATATACGGAAGCAGGAGTTAATTTAGACGATTATGTTGAATGTAAAAACTTTACTCCACTTACGGGAAAAGATGACGGACTTTGGGAAACAATTTTCGTAAAACCATTAGCATTTGTTATTTTGTGGATAAGTGAATTTGTAAAAAGTTCTGCATTATCGATTATAATTGTTACTTTATTAATAAGATTAGTTGTGTATCCACTTACGAATAAAGCAGCGCTTCAATCTGAACTCATTAAGAAAGCTCAACCAGAATTAGATAAATTAGAAAAGAAATATGCCAATAAGAATGACCAAGAATCGTTAATGCGAAAAAGTCAAGAAATGACCTTAATCTATAAAAAATATAATATTAATCCTTTATCCGGTTGTCTCTTTGCTTTTATTCAGTTACCTTTATTCTTTGCTTTCTTAGAAGCTATTAACCGTCTACCTATCATCTTTGAAGAAAATTTTTTAGGAATGCAAATGGGAACTACTCCTTGGAATGGACTATTAAATCAACATAATTTTATTTATTTACTT
Source organism: uncultured Bacilli bacterium (assembly GCA_947623935.1). Classification (GTDB taxonomy): domain Bacteria; phylum Bacillota_I; class Bacilli_A; order RF39; family UBA660; genus Faecenecus. The sequence goes on from CANQIE010000001.1 coordinate 53,353, forward strand.
TTAGTAGTATTAATTGGTTTAACGACTTATGTATCAATGCAAATGAATCGTACTAGTGCAGTATCTAGTGATGATCCAATGAAGAATATGACAACCATTATGACCGTTATGATTATTATTATGTCTTTCTTTATGCCTAGTGCTTTAGGTATTTACTGGAGTGCATCCAATGTATTTACAATGATTCAGAATTTAATTGTAAAAAGGAGTAAGAAGTTAAATGGATAAGAAAATATTTACAGGAAAAACCAAAGAAGAAGCAATTAATCAAGCTTTAATTGAATTACAAGAGGAAGAAGAAAATATCTATGTCAAAGAATTAGAATCGACTAAAGGCGGATTATTCAAATCACCTAAAGTTGAAATCGAAGTTTTTACTAAAGACGATGTTATCGAATTTATCAAAGAATATTTACAAAAATTAGTTCATGATATGGGAATTGGTATCAATATCGAAATTAAGAAAAGAGAAAGAAATATTAATATTACGATTCTATCAGATAACAATGCTCTATTAATTGGTAAAAATGGACGAACCATGGATGCTTTAAATGTTATTTTGAGACAAGCTATCAATGCGAAATTTGGAATCTATTTTAACTTTGTCCTAGATGTAGGAGAATATAAAGAAAAACAACATCAAAATCTAGAACGCATGGCAAAACAAATAGCAAGAGAAGTAGCAAGAACCAAAGTTCCTGCAAAACTCGATCCAATGAATTCTTATGAGAGAAGAATTGTACATAGTGCTTTAACAGAGAACAAAAGAGTTTATACCGAAAGTGAAGGAACGGAACCTAATCGTTATGTTGTTATTAAACCAAAAGAGGAAGAAGAAAAATAATCTTCTTTTTTTATTTTCTGTTTTGTGCTATAATCAAAGTCATTACGAAGTATATTAGGAAGTGATTTTATGAATGATACCATTGTAGCTATTTCTACCGCTTTAGGCGTAGGTGCTATTTCCATTGTAAGAGTAAGTGGAAAAGATGCTATTAAAATAGTAAATAAACAATTTAAAGGAAAAAATTTAGAAAAAGTTTCTTCTCATACGATTCACTATGGATATATTGTGGATAAAGAAGAGGTCATTGATGAAGTTTTAGTTTCCATTATGAAATCACCCAAGACCTTTACCAAAGAAGATGTCGTTGAAATCAATTGTCATGGTGGAATTACCACTACTAATAAAATATTAGAATTAATGCTTACTAAAGGATGTCGTCTTGCCGAACCTGGAGAGTTCACAAAAAGAGCTTTTTTAAATGGAAGAATCGATTTAGTGAATGCCGAAGCAGTCATGGATTTAATCAATGTAAAAACGGAGACAGCTCGAAAAGGTGCCATTCATGCACTGGAAGGACATATTAGTAAATATATCCGTGATTTAAGACAAGAAATATTAGAAATTCTAGCTTCGATTGAAGTAAATATTGATTATCCTGAATACGAAGATATTGAGATTATGACCAATCAAAAATTAGTGCCAAAAATCAAAAAAGTTAAAGAGTCTTTAAAGCAAATTATTGAAAAGAGTGAACATAGTCAAATCTTAAAAGAAGGTATTAAAACCGTTATAGTAGGTAGGCCCAATGTTGGAAAAAGTAGTTTGCTTAATCATTTAATTAATGAAGATAAAGCTATTGTTACGGATATAGAAGGAACCACAAGAGATATTGTCGAGGGTGAAATAAATCTAGATGGTATTCCTTTATCATTAATCGACACGGCAGGAATAAGAACAACCGATAATATTATTGAAAAAATAGGTGTTGATAAAAGTATTCGTTTAATTGAAGAAGCAGATTTAGTTATTGTTGTTTTAAATAATAATGAACCTTTAACCAAAGAAGATCAAGAAATTTTAGATAAAGTCAAAAACAAAACTGTTATTGTGGCTGTTAATAAAATTGATTTAGAAAATAAAGTAGATATGAAAAAATTAGAAGACTACCAATTAATTCAAATGAGTGTATCCGAAAACAACGGAATTGAAGAATTAAAAAATAAAATAAAAGAGCTATTTCATCTATCAAAAATTACGCAAGGAGATTATAATTATTTATCGAATGTACGACAAATTGCTCTTGCAAAAGAATCTTTGTCTATATTAGATGAAGTAGAACAGGGAATTGCTGATGAAATGCCTATTGATATGGTTGAAATTGATTTAAAAAGAGCCTGGGATAAATTAGGAGAAATTATAGGGGAAACCTATACTGAAGAATTACTAGATCAACTCTTTAGTCAGTTCTGTTTAGGTAAGTAAATTATTTCCCGGGAAATAATTTTAGTGCAAAAAAAAGGAAGTGAAAACGATGCAATACGATATTATAGTAGTAGGTGGAGGACATGCTGGATGTGAAGCTTCTTTAGCTTCTGCTAGATTAGGTAATAAAACTTTATTAGTTACTGGAAATATTAAAAATATAGCCGATATGCCTTGTAATCCTTCAATTGGAGGACCTGCTAAAGGAATTATTGTTCGTGAAATTGATGCTTTAGGGGGAGAAATGGCGAATAACATCGACCATAGTTCACTTCAAATGAAAATGCTCAACACGAAAAAAGGTCCTGCTGTTCAAGCATTGCGTGCTCAAGGAGATAAAATCACGTATCCGAAAGCTATGTTAGAAACTTTAAAAAGTACTAAAAATTTAGAAATAGAGGAATCCCTCGTAGAACATCTAAAAGTAGAAAATCAAAAAATAAAGGGTGTTATTCTAGAAGATGGAGAATTTATTGAAAGTAAAGCCGTTATTCTAACAACTGGTACTTATTTAAAAGGTATGATTTTAGTTGGAAGTAAAAAGACGCCAAGTGGTCCTCATGGAGAACGTGATGTTAAATTTTTAAGTGATGATTTAAGAAATTTAGGATTTACTATTCAACGTTTAAAAACGGGAACTCCACCAAGATTAGAGAAAGATAGTATTGATTTTTCGAAAACACAATTAGAGCCTGGAGACGATACAACATATGCTTTTTCTTTTGATAATGAACCTATGTATCAAAAAGAAGATCAGGTGCCTTGTCATTTAGTTTATTCGAATCAAAAGACTCATGAAATTATTCGTGCTCATTTAAAAGAGTCGAGTATGTATGGTGGTTATGTGGAAGGAATAGGTCCAAGATATTGTCCTTCGATTGAAGATAAAGTTGTTCGCTTTGCAGATAAGGAACGTCATCAATTATTTTTGGAGCCAGAAAGCCTATATTACGACGATATCTACCTACAAGGATTTTCCACCAGTATGCCTCATGAAGTACAAGAAGAAATGGTTCATAGTATTGTAGGTTTAGAGCATGCAAAAATTAAAAAATATGCCTATGCCATCGAATACGATGCGATTGATCCAACGCAATTAAAACAATCGCTTGAAACTAAAATTGTAGAAAACTTATTCACAGCAGGTCAAATCAACGGAACAAGTGGGTATGAAGAAGCAGCAGGTCAAGGTTTAATAGCAGGAATCAATGCTTCCCTAAAACTTCAAGGAAAAGATCCTCTTATTTTAAAAAGAAATGAAGCTTATATTGGCGTGCTTATTGATGACTTAGTAACGAAAGGAACCAAAGAACCTTATCGAATGCTCACATCAAGAGCAGAATATAGACTTTTGTTAAGACATGATAATGCCGATTTAAGATTACGTGAATATGGACATAAAATAGGCCTTATTAATGAAGAAAAATATCAACGTTTCCAAAAGAAAAAACAACAGATTGAAGAAGTTATTAACTTGTTAAAAGAATATAAGATAACTCCTAAAAAAGAAGTAAATGAGTACTTAGTAAAAGTAGGTTCTACTCCGTTATTAGATGGAATGTATCTCTATGATTTATTAAAGCGACCTGAGATTACTTGTAAAGAAATAGAACATTTTATTTCTTTAGATTATCCTAAAGAAGTACTTGATCAAGTAGAGATTCAAATTCGTTATGCAGGCTATATTGAGAAAGCCAATAAAGAAGCAGAAAAAATGCTATCACTTGAGAATATTAAAATACCAGTGGATATTGATTATAAAAAAATCAAAAACTTAGCTCATGAAGCCTTACAAAAATTAATGGATATTAGACCCACATCCATTGGACAGGCTTCTCGTATTAGTGGAGTTAATCCAGCTGATATTGCAATTTTAAGTGTTTATTTAAAAAAACAGGGGTGATACTTTGAACTTACAAGAATTTATAGAAGAAGTACATCTACTTGGAGTTGAATTAAACGAAAAACAATTACAACAATTAGAAGAGTACTATGAACTTTTAATTATCTGGAATGAAAAAATAAATCTAACTCGAATTACAAAAAAAGAGGACGTCTATTTAAAACACTTTTACGATAGTCTAACTTTAGTTAAAGCCATTAATTTAACTAAAATACATAATCTATGTGATATTGGTACAGGAGCAGGCTTTCCAGGAATTGTTTTAAAAATTGTTTTTCCAAATTTAAAAGTGACTTTAATTGATGCTTTAAATAAACGAATTATATTTTTAAATGAAGTGATTCAAAAATTAGGACTTAAAGAAATTGAAGCTATTCATAAAAGAGGAGAAGATTTTGCAAGAAACACCCGTGAATCTTACGACATTGTAACAGCAAGAGCTGTCAAAGAACTACGTATTATTATGGAAATAGGTGTTCCTTTAGTTAAAGAACAAGGTTACTTTATTCCTATGAAAGCTAATGTCGAAGAAGAAATAACATTAGCAAAGGGTGCTTTTGAAAAATTAGATTGTACCTTAGAAGAAAAAATAACGTTTACTTTACCAAAAGAAGAAAGTATTCGAACGTTATTAAAAATAAAGAAAGAAAAAAAGACTTCTATGAAATATCCTAGAAGCATAGATAAAATCGAAAAAATAGCATTGTAAAAAACAAAAAAATCAAGTATAATGATACCATAGGAAAAATAAAAAGAATAAAAAGTGAGGTAATAATTATGGATATGGAGAAAGAAATTGTCGATTTATTAGTGGATGATATTATCCCAAACCGCTTTCAACCTCGTGAAGTTTTTGATGAAAAAGCTTTACAAGAATTAGCCGCATCCATAAAAGAACATGGCGTTATTCAACCGATTATTGTTCGTAAAATCAACGATAAGTACGAGATTATTGCAGGGGAGCGAAGATATAAAGCTTCCATCATGGCAGGTCTTAATAAGATTCCCGCAATCATACGTAATTTAGATGATAAAGAAAGTTCTAAAGTAGCTTTACTTGAAAACTTACAGAGAAAAGATTTAAGTGCGATTGAAGAAGCAAGAACCTATCAAAAAATTCTAGACTTAGATAACATGACGCAAGAAGAATTAGGTAAAACAATGGGTAAGAGTCAAGCGGCCGTTGCTAATAAATTACGTTTACTTGCTTTACCGGATGAAGTTCAAGAAGCTTTATTAAATAATAAAATTTCTGAACGCCATGCAAGAAGTTTATTAAATGTAAGTGATAAAGAAAAGCAAATTGAATTATTAAATAAAATTATTGAGAATAAAATGACCGTTCGTGATTTAGAAAACGAAATTAAAGCACTTAATGGAGATCATCATGAACCAACGCTCATTATTGAAGAACCTCCTCAGGCCAAAGAATCAAATATTTTCTCTTCTCTTTCAAATATGAATCCTGAACCAATTAAAGAAAATAATTCGGATCTGTTAGTAACATCAAATGTACAAAATGATACATCTTCCAACTTCCGATTTATTCCTACCTTTGATGAAGAAGAAACTAAAGCTGACCCAGAAAAAGAAAATTCATCCGCTAATTTTGATTTCTTGGCTAATACAACTATTCAATCAAGTGAAAATGATTCTACTGAAGGAGAAACTACTTCTAGTGTTACTCCGCCACTACCAAAAAAGGATGATATCGAAAGTCTAGAAGAAGAACCTAAAAATCCTGAACCTTATCAACCGTTTACCAATACAGCAAACTTAATTAACGAATTTCACATGAAAAATGAAAGTAAAGATACGGAACCACTTTCATCATCTATTCAAACACCTATCTCATTTGAAGTAGAAACACCAGTAAATGAAATTCCAAATTTAAGAACTGCTATCAATACGATTCGTGATTTAGCTAAAAAGTTAGAAGATAACGGATTTGTGGTTAATCTAGATGAAATGGATTTTGAAAACAAATATCAAATTAATATCAGTATTGATAAAAATAAATAAGAGATTCTTGCGAATCTTTTTTTTTAAAATAAAATCAAAAAAAGGAGGGAAAAGCATTTCCTAAAATGACAAATTTTGATACAATAGAGATACGTAAAAAGAAAAGGTGATCATAGATGGGAAAGATAATAGCATTAGTTAATCAAAAAGGTGGAGTAGGAAAAACGACAACAAGTATTAATCTTTCTGCATCGCTTGCCTTATTAGGTAAAAAAGTTTTAATGATCGATTTAGATCCCCAAGGAAATGCTACTACAGGAGTAGGAATAAACAAAGGAGAGATTACTAAAAGTGTTTACGATGTTCTTACGCAAAAATGTCCCATTCAAGAAGCTATTAAGAAAACCAAATATAAAAATTTATCAATTTTGCCTGCTACTATAAATTTAGCGGGAGTCGATATTGAATTATTAGAAAAAAGCAAAGAAGAACCTGGTTTTGCTAAAGGAATGCCTTTGAAAAATGCACTTCAACCGGTTATCGATGAATATAATTATATTATTATTGATTGTCCCCCTTCGTTAGGACTCATTACAACGAATGCTTTGACTGCTGCGAATTCTGTTATTATTCCGGTACAATGTGAATTCTTTGCCCTAGAAGGAATTACTCAATTATTAAAAACCATTATGTTAGCACAAAAAAACTTAAATCCTAACTTAAATATCGAGGGAGTTCTATTAACGATGTTAGATTCTAGAACAAATCTAGGAATCGAAGTAGTGGAAGAAATAAGAAAATACTTTAAAGAACGTGTTTACAATACCATTATTCCAAGATTGGTTCGCTTAACGGAAGCTCCATCGCATGGAAAACCTATTATTGCTTATGATCCAAAGAGTAGAGGATCAGAAGCTTATCTCAATTTAGCAAAGGAAGTGATTGAACGAAATGGAAACATCTAAAAGACGCGCCTTAGGAAGAGGCCTTGAAGAATTATTTAATAATGAACCGATTGATTATAATCAAATCGAAGAGCGTATTATTACTTCAACTCCTAAAGATGAAATTGTCGAAATCAAATTAAGTGAATTAAGAAGTAATCCTTATCAGCCAAGAAAAGTTTTTGATGAAAAGGCACTTCAAGAGTTAGCCGCATCCATAAAAGAACATGGCGTATTTCAACCGATTATTGCTAAGAAAAGTATTAAAGGATATGAAATCATTGCAGGAGAGCGAAGAGTAAAAGCGTCTCGCCTTGCGGGAAAAGAAACCATTCCCGCCATTATTCGTGATTTTACCGATGAAGAAATGATGGAGATTGCCCTTCTTGAAAACCTTCAAAGAGAAAACTTAAATGCCATGGAAGAAGCAACGGCTTATCGTAAACTATTACAAGAGTTAAATATTACTCAAGACGAACTAGCTTCCCGTATTGGAAAAAGTAGAAGTCATATTACCAATATGCTAGGTTTATTAACTCTTCCAGAAGAAGTTAAAAACATGCTTTTAGAAGATAAAATTTCGATGAGTCACGCCAGAGTATTAAGTAAAATCGAAGATAGTGAAAAAGTAATTAGTCTTGCAAATCGTGTTTATAACGAAGGATTAAATGTTCGTATCTTAGAAGATTTAGCTTCTTCCAATGAATTAAAAAAGAAAAATAAAATCGTAAGACATCATGTTCGTGAAAACGAATACCATTATTTAGAAGAACAATTAACCGAAAAATTAGGAACCAAAGTAAAAATCAAAAACAATCATATGATGATTAGTTTTGCTAATACCAACGATTTAAATCGTATTTTAGAAATTATGGGTATGACGTACGACGAATAATTAGAAGGAGGTTCTAATGGAGAACAATAATTATCAATTAGGAACCAAAGTAACCATGAAAAAAGTACATCCTTGTGGTAGTAGTGACTGGGAAATTGTCCGTGTCGGGGTCGATATCAAAATCAAATGTCTAGGCTGTGGAAGAATTGTCTCTATCCCAAGAATTGAATTTAATAAAAAGATAAAGAAGATAATTACTTTATAAAGAAGGGGACAAAGATGAAAGAAAAAAAGAAATTAAAATTAAAGAAATTTCACTTACATCCAATTACATCCATGATTTTAATGATTTTGTTTGTAGTTGTTTTAAGTGGAATCTTCTCTTTATTAGAAGTACAGGCTACATATAGTCGTATTAACACTTCGACTAAACAATTAGAAAGTGTTTTAATAACCGTTAATAACCTATTTAATTATGATGGTTTAAAATATATCATTAGTAATGCCGCTAAAAACTTTATTAGTTTTACTCCATTAAGTACTTTATTAATCGCTTTAATTGGTTTAAGTGTTGCGGAATCTTCCGGATTACTTGAAACTTTTATTAAAAGACATCTTGTAAAATTAGACAATCGTATTATTACTTTTACGCTTATTTTTCTTGCTACCATTTCAAGTATTATCAATGATGTCGGATACGTTATTCTAATTCCATTAGGTGCGATTCTCTTTTTAGCGAACAATCGAAATCCTTTAGCAGGTATTATTGCTGCATTTTCAGGTGCTTCTTTTGGTTATGGCGTTACCGTTTTTGTAGGATCGAGTGAAGTAAACTTAATTCCTATTACCAGTCAAGCAGCAAGTCTTATCGATTCTTCTTTAATGGAAGGAATCAGTCATATTAGCCTAACTTCTAACTTATTTATTATTATAGCAACTTCCATTATTTTATCTTTAGTAGGAACCTTAGTTATTGAAAAAATAGTAGTTCCTAAACTAGGTCGTTATAAAGAGCGTCCAGAAACGGTGGAATCTACAACGGATATTCAAATTGTCGATATCGAAGAAGAAGAACAAAAGAAACTTGAAATCGAATTAAATGAAAAAAAAGGATTACGTTATGCTGGTATTGCTGCCCTTGTTATATTCTTCATCTTTGTTTATTCTTTGATTCCAGGCCTTCCTTTTTCAGGAATTTTACTAGATACAGAACAAAGCGCTTATGTAGATCAATTATTTGGAACAAATTCCTACTTCCAAGAAGGTTTTACTTTCTTAGTTTCCCTTTTCTTTTTAGTGGTCGGTTATGCTTATGGAAAAGGTGCTAAAACATTTAAGAATCAACGTGAAATGTTTGAAAAATCAAAAGAATCTTTAAAAGATGTCGGCAGCATTGTTGTTATGATTTTCTTTGCATCTCAATTAATTTCTATTTTCCGTCAAACGAATATAGGAAATATTATTACTGCATGGGGAGCTAATATTATTAGTAATTTATCTTTTACAGGAATTCCATTAATTCTATTAACAATTTTAGTAATCGCGGTTGCCAACTTATTTGTAACAACACCCGTGTTAAAGTGGAATATTTTAGCTCCTGTAGTAGTACCTAGTTTAATGCAATCCAATATTACGCCTCAATTTGCACAATTTATTTTACGTGCCGGAGATTCAATGACCAAAGGATTTACTCCTTTACTAGCGTACTTTGTCATCTACATTGCTTACTTAAATATCTATAATAAAAAGAAAGATACACCAATTACTATCAAACAATCGATTTCATGGCTTCTTCCTTATGGAGGAATCATGTGTATTACTTGGATTTTAATTATTCTAGGATGGTATTTAATTGGATTACCACTTGGACCGGGTGTATTCCCAACCGCCTAAAAGAGGTTTCATATATGAAAAATTTAAGAATTGCAGCTAATCATGTTGTTACTACCTTAGATTGTTTGGATGATATTGTTTTAGGTTCTTTTACTGCAACGCCTAAAACAAAAATAGATTTAACAACTCCAGTTACAAATTATTCAAAAAAAATTTTGAAAAGTGTATATCCCACTGAAAAGATTCAAAAAGAATGCGAAAAATATTTATTTAAAAGATAAGAGGAAAAACCTCTTTTTTCTTTCTAAAAGAAAAGGGTTATGCTATAATAACTATTGAAAAAGAAAGAGGTATGTATATGAGTTTAACTGCAGGAATTGTAGGATTACCTAATGTAGGGAAATCCACCTTATTTAATGCCATTACCAAAAAGAATATTTTAGCGGCGAACTATCCTTTCGCAACAATTGATCCCAATGTGGGAGTAGTAACCGTTCCAGATCAACGTTTAGCTGAATTAGAAAAAATGTATCAACCTGAACGAACGATTCCAACTTCCTTTGAATTTACGGATATTGCAGGACTCGTTAAAGGAGCTAGCCAAGGTGAAGGATTAGGGAACCAATTCTTATCTTATATTCGTGAAACCGATGCCATTTGTGAAGTAGTGCGTTGTTTTGAAGATAGTAATATCATTCACGTTGAAGGTGGAATCGATCCTATTCGTGATATTGAGATTATCAATCTAGAACTTACCATAGCTGACCTCGATATTGTAGGTAATCGTATTGATAAAATGAAAAAGAAAGCAGAATCTAGTAAAGATAAAGAAGCTCTTTTAGAAATGGAAGCTTTAAAGAAAGCAAAAGAAGCGCTTGAAAAGAACATACCATTACGCCTTGTTTCCTTTACGGATGAAGAGAAGAAATTACTACGTTCTTACAGTTTTCTAACGATTAAACCAATGATTTATCTTGCGAATATTAGTGAAGAAGAAATTGCGAGCGAAGATAATGCTTATGTTCAAAAAGTAAGAGAATATGCTAAAAAAGAAAATGCGAAATGCGTTAAAATTTGCGCCAAAGTCGAAAGTGAATTAAGTGAATTAAATGATGATGATAAACAAGAAATGTTATCGATGCTAGGTCTTAAAGAAAGTGGTTTAGACGAATTAATTAGAGAAACCTACGATTTGTTAGGATTAAGTACTTACTTTACCGTAGGACCGGATGAATGTCGTGCTTGGACTTTTAAAAAAGGCATGAATGCTAAAGAATGTGCAGGAATTATCCATACCGATTTCGAAAAAGGTTTCATTCGTGCAGAAGTAATGTCGTATGATGACTTAATTGCTTGTGGAAGTGAATTAAAAGTTAAAGAAGCAGGAAAAGCAAGATTAGAAGGGAAAGACTATCTTATGCAAGATGGCGATATTTGCCATTTCCGTTTCAACGTATAAAATAACAAAAAAAGTTAAAATAACATTTACAAAAGAGGTAAGTTTTGTTATACTACTAGCGAGTATTTTAATACTCCTTGCTGAACTTCAATGTTCGGCCATATGTCCAAAAGGAGGTGTAAGAACATGAAACAATATGAGGTAATGTTCGTAGTTAGACCTGATTTAGAAGCAGAAGCCAATCAAAAAGTTGCTTCAGATATGAAAAAGGTACTAACAGATAAGGGAGCTAAGATCCTAGAAGAAAAAGAGATGGGTCAAAGAGAATTAGCTTACGAAATGAACAAGTACAAGACTGGATATTACTATTTCTATAAAGTAGAAGTAGAAGATTCCCGTGCAACTGAAGAATTTACGCGTGTTGCTAGCTTAAATGAAGACGTTATTCGGCACCTAGTTGTTAAAGTAGAAGATTAATAGAGAGGTAAAAAATGAATAAAGTATTTTTAATTGGTCGCTTAACAAAAGATCCAGAATTAAGATATACGGGAACGAATACACCAGTAGCTAGTTTCACTTTAGCAGTCAATCGTAATTTTACGAATCAATCTGGTGAAAGAGAAGCCGATTTCATTCCTATCGTTATATGGCGTAAACAGGCTGAAAATGTAAAAAACTATTTAACACAAGGAAGCCAAGTTGCAGTCGATGGAAGAATTCAGACGCGTTCTTATGATGATAACCAAGGACAACGTCGCTATGTAACTGAAGTCATTGCTGACAATGTTCAATTCTTAGATACCAAAGGAAGTAGAGAAAATGCACCAGCAGGAACCACAACACCTGCTAACAATCCTACTCCGTATGATTTTGATTCCGGAAACGAATCTCAAACGAGTGATGTAAAAAGCGATCCATTTGCTGATTTCGGTGCCAATATCGAAATAAGCGATGACGATTTACCATTCTAATAGAAAGGAGATTTATCTATGGCAGAATTTTTTAGAAAAAAGAAAAAAGTTTGCTACATGTGTACTGGTAAAAATATCGACTATAAAGATGTAGAAACTTTAAAGAAATACATTAATGATAAAGGTAAAATTTTACCAAGACGTGTTACAGGAGCTTGTGCAAGACATCAAAGATACATTGCTGGACAAATTAAACGTGCACGTTCTATTGGATTATTACCATATACAAAGTAATTAAACCGGATTTTTTCGGTTTTTTTCTTTACTTGGAAAATGTCCTGAAGTAGTGTATAATATAAATTGTCATAAAGTGTTTAGGGAGGGGCCTATGAAAATAGAAAAAAGGAAGTTTTTAGCTACCATTAAAAAAGCCAATCAAATCTATATCATGGGTCATAGAGGACTCGATTTAGATGCCTTAGGAAGTGCTGTTGCGCTTGCTGAAATAGGTAAGAAATATCGAAAGAAAACTTCCATTGTTGTAAATGATACCCACTTTGAATTAGCGGTACATCAAGCTTTAACCGATATGCAAAAAAACGTATCCTTTATTAAAGGAAAAGATGTGAATATTTCAGATAAAGATTTAATTATCATTGTAGATACCAATAAGAAAGAAATTCTTCAAGAAGCAAAGCTTTTAGAAAAAACACCGCATATTATGGTCATTGATCACCATGCACCAACAACCGATAGTATCAACAATGGAATTCTTTTCATTAACGAAAAAGCATCGAGTACTTGTGAAATGATTGCTTTCCTATTAGAAGATTTAAAAATCACTTTGAAAGAAGAAATCAATACCCTGCTTTTAGCAGGAATCGTATTAGATACCAACAACTTTGTTGTAAAGACCGATGAAGAAACTTACTATAGTGCTTATCTTTTAACTAAAAAAGGTGCCGATCCTACCAAAGTTCAATACTTATTAAAACAGGACTTAAGAGAATATGCCTTAAGGCAAAAAGTAATTACCAATGCCAAAGTATATCATTCCCTTGCCATAACCGTAGGCGATGAAAATATTCATTATCGAAAAGAAGATTTAGCAAAAATTGCCGATACTTTATTACAATTTAAAGGAGTTGAAGCTTCTTTCGTTATTGGCAAACTTGAAAAAGAATCGATTGGCGTTAGTGCACGTTCAATGGGAACTTACCAAGTAGGAAAGATTATGGAGCAAATGAATGGGGGAGGAGATGTTTCCTCTGCGGCAACAAAGATAGAAGATAGAACCCTCGAAGAAGTAGAAAAAAAATTATGGGAACTTATCCAATAGAGAAAGGAGAAAGTTATGCAAGTAATTTTTATTAAAGACCTCAAAGGTCAAGGAAAAAAAGAAGAAATTAAGACCGTAAAAGATGGATATGCTGAAAACTTTTTAATTAAGAAAGGCTATGCCGTTCCCTTAAACGAAGAAAACTTAGCCAAATTGAAAAGAGATCAAGCTAGTGCTAAGAAGCAAGATGAAGCAAATTATGAACAAGCAAAAGTAAATAAAGAAAAATTAGAGAAAGATACCTTCACTTTTCAAGTTAAAACAGGAAAGGAAGATCGTGTTTTTGGAAGTGTAAGTCCCAAACAAATCAAAGAAGCCTTAGATAAGAAAGGCTATAAAATTGATAAAAGACAAATTAAATTAGAAAACAATTTAACATCACTTGGTTTTCATACCGTCGAAATTGAATTATATAAAAATGTATCCGCAAAAATAAAAGTGCAATTAGTAAAATAGGAGGTCTTAATATGGCAGCGAAAAATATTCCATACAATCCCGAGGCCGAACAATCGGTTTTAGGAGCCATGTTTATTTCTAAATATGCCTTACAAAAAGCTTGTGAAAGCTTGACCAAAGAAGCATTTTATTTAGAAAAGAACGCTGTTATTTTCGATGCCATGAAAAATTTGGCTGAAAATAAAACACCCGTAGATGTTACCACTGTTACTTCAGAATTGAAACAAAAAAACAAATTGAATGAAGCTGGAGGAGTAGAATATTTAACCGAAGTATTAGAGTTTGTTCCTACCGCTTCGAATATCGATTACTATCTAAAATTAGTAGAAGATTGTGCTGTTCGAAGAAGCTTAATTGAAGCAGGAACTGAAGTAGCATCACTTGGATACGATCAAGAAGGTAGTGTCGAAGAAACCCTCGATGCTGCTGAAAGAAAAATGTTTAGTGTCGTTAAAAATCGACGCTCGAGTGAATTTCAAAATATTAAAGATGTTTTATATAAAGCGCAAAGTGATTTGGAAAAATTATCCGAAACCAAAGGTGAAGTAACAGGACTTCCATCGGGTTGGTACGATATCGACCGGATCACAGCAGGTTTTCATGAGAATGAATTAGTTATTATTGCCGCACGTCCTGCCATGGGAAAAACGGCCTTTGCCTTAAATATTGCAACTTATATTGCCATGAATACCGATAAAACAGTAGCTTTATTTAATATGGAAATGAGTGCTGAACAATTAGCAATGCGTATGCTCTCAAGTCTAGGTCAAATCGAAGGCTATAAATTAAGAACCGGTAATTTAAATAATAATGACTGGAAGCGAGTAAATGAAGCGATTAGCCAATTGCAAGATGCTAAACTCTATATCGACGATACCCCTGGAATTACGATTGGTGAAATACGTTCTAAATGTAGACGCCTTGCGAGTTCAGATGAAGGCCTTGGTATTGTTGTTATCGACTACTTACAGTTAATTTCTGGAGGAGGAAAATACGGAACGAATCGTCAACAAGAAGTATCGGATATCTCGCGTAGCCTAAAAACGATGGCTATGGAATTACATGTTCCGGTTATTGCCCTTGCTCAGTTATCCCGTGCAGTGGATGCTCGTGAAGATAAACGCCCTATTATGAGTGACTTACGTGAATCTGGCTCCATTGAACAAGATGCCGATATTGTTTCTTTCTTATATCGTGATGATTACTATAATAAAGAAAAAAGAACCGATGACAACAACAGTATTAGCGAATTTATCATTGGAAAGCATCGGAATGGACCTACGACCACCATCGAATTATTATTTAAACGAGATACATCAACATTCTTAAGTTATAAAAAAGAAGAAAAAGGTGAAAGTAATGAGTAACAAAACAATTATTGCCTCTATAGCAGCTGCTCTTTTTAGTGGACTTTTCGTTTTTACGGGATTTACTCATGTTGAAAAATCCACTCCAAAAGAGGTATATCGCGTCTATTTACAAGGCGAATCGATCGGTTTAATTGAATCCAAAGAAGACTTTGAAAACTATATTGATAATGAGCAAAATGCACTAAAGAAAAAATACAAGGTAGATAAAGTCTATGTCCCCAATGATTTGGATATTGTAAAAGAAATTACGTTTAATGAAAAGACTTCATCCAACAGTGAAATCTATGCCAAGATTCAAGATAAGAGTCCTTTTACCATTCAAGGATATAAAATCTTTATTCAAGGCATTGAAGAACAAGATGAAAGTGGAGAAGTAGTAAAACAAGAAGATAAAACGATTTATGTTCTAGATAAAGATATCTTTTTAAATTCCGTATATAAAATGGCTCAAGCCTTTATCGATGAAAAAGAATTGGAAAACTATGAGAATGATACTCAAACTCCAATTGTAGATACGGGAAAAATTGTCGAAAATATTTATATTCAAAACGAACAAACCCTAGTCAAAGAAAACATTCCGGTGAATGAAACCATTTATACAACAGAAGATGAATTAAGTCGTTTCCTACTATTTGGAACGAACGAAGAACAAAAAACGTATACCGTAAAAACAGGAGATACCATCGATGAGATTTCCTTTGCTAACGAGATTTCACCAGAAGAATTCTTAATTGCGAACCCTACCTTTACTTCGGTAAATGATCTTTTATTTCCAGGGCAAGTAGTGACTCTTGGAATTTTACAACCTCAGTTAAATATTGTGGAAGAGACGCACGTAGTAGAAAGACAAACCGTAGGCTATGAAACAGTTTATGAAAACGATCCTGATCAATATGTAGGATACGAACAAGTAAAGCAAGAAGGAATCGAAGGAGTACAATTAGTTACCCAAAAAATAAAATTAGTAAACGGTGAAACGAAAAGTGTAGTTACGATGGATACCAAAAAGGAAAAACCATCGGTAGATCGTATTATTGTCCGTGGAACGAAACAAAGAGTCTACTATCCAAGTGGTGGAGGCGTAGACGAAGGAACCGAAGTACCAGTAGATATTGGATCTTGGATTTGGCCAACCATTTCCCCTTATCAAATTACAAGCTCCTTTGCTTATCGTTGGGGTAAATTACACAAAGGTTTGGATATTTCTGGATGCGGTTATGGTTCACCAATTAGGGCAGCCAACAACGGAATTGTTATTTACTCAGGTTATAATGGAACCAATGGTAACTTTATCTATATTAAACATAGTAACGGCCAATATACCGAATATGCACATATGGCCACAAGATACAAAAAAGCAGGCGATATCGTTTATGCGGGGGATGTAATTGGTACGATGGGACAGACCGGTTATGCCTTTGGAGTTCACTTACACTTTGGTTTATGGAATGGCTATCCACAACGAGGAACGCCGGTTAATCCGTTAAGTCATTACTAATGAGAATTAAAGTATTAGCGAGTGGCTCAAAGGGAAACAGTACCTATATTGAGACCGATGATGCCAAAATTTTAATCGATGTGGGAATTAATTACATCACGCTTCAAAGTAAATTGGAAGAGATTTCTGTTTCTCCAGAAGAAATTGAAGCGGTCTTTATTACCCATACTCACAATGACCATATAAAAGGATTAGCCAGTTTTGTAAAGAGGACTAAAGCCCAAGTTTATGGAAGTAGTCCCGTTTTAGAAGAACTTACAAAAATTATCCCTGAGAATAATTTGCACGTGATTGAAAACGAAATGAACTATAAAGATATGGAAATAGAAACTTTCAAAACCTCTCACGATGCCAAGGGAAGTCTTCTTTATAAAATCAAAAATAAACAAGATACCTTAGTGTATATCACCGATACAGGATATGTAAATGAACGTTATTTCAAAGCCTTAAGCAATGCCTCCATCTATGTTTTAGAAAGTAATCACGATGAAAAAATGTTGATGGATGGACCTTATCCTTATTATTTAAAACAAAGAGTTATTGGCGATGAAGGACACTTATCAAATCACACGGCGGGAACCTATTTAACTTCTTGGATAGGACCTAAAACTAAATATATCGTTCTTGCTCATTTAAGTGAAAATAACAATACCGAAGAAGTTGCTTTTTCGACCGTCAATGGTATTTTAAAAGCAAGTGGCTTCGATTTACCCATCATTATAGCTAAACAGCATGATGCAACCGATGTAATTGAGGTATAACTATGATTAAAATCATTTGCATTGGAAAAATTAAAGAAACTTATTTCAAAGAAGCCATCGAAGAATATCGGCGTAGATTAAGCAAATACACGTCTCTTGAAATTATCGAATTACCCGATGAAGGATTACTTGACGAAGTAAGTATCTTAAAAAAAGAAAAAGAACATATTTTAAAAGTCTTAAATCCAAAGGACTATATCGTAACCTTAGAGATTGAAGGAAAAATGTATAACTCCATCGAGTTTTCAGAACATATCGAAAAAATTTTCCTTCAAAATAGTAATCTCACTTTTATCATCGGAGGATCTTATGGATTAGATGATGAGATTAAAGCCCTTGCTAAAGAAAAGATATCTTTTAGCAAGATGACTTTTCCTCATCAATTATTTCGTGTTCTACTTTTAGAACAAATCTATCGTGCTTTTAAAATTAAAAATCATGAAACGTATCATAAATAATACCTAGGAATTTTAACCTAGGTCTTTTTTTGACAAAATTTGCATTTTTATTAATTTACAATAGAAATAGGTGAAGCACATGGAAGAGATAAAAAAATTAGCCTGGGGAATTGCTACTTTTTTCTTACTTGGAGGAGGTATCTATTTCACCGTTAAATTAAGAGGTGTTCAGTTTCATTTTAAAGAGATGATCAAAGGGTTTAAAAAGAAAAAAGAAGATGAAATATCACCCTTTAAAACACTCATGATGGCACTTGCTGCTCAAATTGGTGTAGGTTCGCTTGCAGGAATTGCTCTGGCAATTTATTTAGGAGGACCCGGAACCATCTTTTGGATTTGGATTACGACTATTTTAACTGTTCCTAATGCTTTTGCTGAAAGTTGTTTAGGTGTTATCTATCGTGAAAAAGATGGAAAATATCATAAAGGAGGCCCTTCTTATTATATTGCAAAAGGACTAGGAAATCATCGTCTTGCCTATCTTTATGCGATTTTAATTTTGATTGCTTACATTGTAGGTTTTCTTACCATTCAAGCAAATACTATTGCCGTATCTTTAAAAGAAACCTTAAATTTTGCTCCCATCGTAACGGGAGTAAGTCTTGCCATCATTTCCCTTGCTATCATTATCAAAGGTGTTAAAGGGATTTCGGATGCAACCGGGAAACTGGTTCCTTTTATGGGTGTTCTATACCTTGTATTAATTCTTTATGTCTTAATTACCAACATAAATCAAGTAGGAGTCATCCTATCTAAAATAATTAGTGAAGCTTTCCGTCCTAAAAGTGTAGGAGTGGGAATTCTTACTACCTTAATGATTGGGTTAGAGCGGGGAATCTTTGCTACTGAAGCAGGGCTAGGCAGTAGTGCCATAGCTTCTTCCGCCAGTAGTAGTAATAATCCAGTGGGTCAAGGCATGATTCAAATGCTAGGCATCTATTTCACAAGTTTTATTATTTGTACAGGAACTGCTTTTTTAATTCTTTCTTCGAATTACCAAGAATTGGTATTAGATAATATCAATGGGATCGAACTAACACAATATGCTTTTACTTATCATTTAGGCTCTTTTGGAAGTAACCTTTTATCGTTACTGATTTTATTCTTTGCCTTTTCCACCATTTTGACCGGTTATTACTATGGCGAAGTAAATCTTAAATTCATTAAGAAAAATACCAATGAAAAAGATTTGTTTCTCTTAAAAATTATCACCGTCTTATTACTCGTCTTTGGTAGTTGTGCAAGTGCTAAATTTTTATGGGACTTGGTCGACATTTTTGTAGCCCTGATGGCTATCATCAATATGTATGCAGTTCTTGCATTATCAAAGGATATTATCTATGAATACAAAGTGAAAAAGCGATTGAACAAGCCTTAGATATGTAGTATAATATCTTTAACCGAAAGGGTCATCTTGAAGGATGTGATAAGATGATAGGAGCAGATTGGGATAATCTCTTACAAGAAGAGATGGATAAACCTTATTTTGAAGAATTAATAGAGTTTGTGAAAAAGGAATATAAAGAAAAGACCATTTATCCAAAACAAAATGAAATCTTTAATGCTTTTCGTTATACACCTTATGCTAAAGTAAAAGTGGTTCTATTAGGACAAGATCCCTATCATGGTATAGGACAAGCACATGGCTTATCTTTTTCCGTGAAAGAGGGTATTCCAAAACCTCCATCACTCGTCAATATTTTTAAAGAATTGCACGATGATTTAGGGTATCCTATGCCTAAAAGTGGTTGCTTAATCCCTTGGGCCAACGAAGGAGTTTTACTTTTAAATGCAGTTCTTACTGTAGAAAAAGATAAAGCGGCTTCGCATAGCAATCATGGTTGGGAACAATTTACCAATAAAGTGATTGAACTTATCAATCAAAAAGAAGAACCCGTAGTCTTCATTCTTTGGGGAAACTATGCACGAAGCAAAAAAAGTTTCATTACGAATCCAAAACATTATGTGATTGAATCTGCTCATCCATCCCCTTTATCGTGTTATAATGGCTTCTTTGGAAGCAAACCTTTCTCTAAAACCAATGCTTTTTTAATAAAAAATAATAGAAAGCCCATCAATTGGGAAATCAGGTGATAACAATGTATGAAAAAGAAATATTAGATTTATTACTAGTAAATAATCGTGACGCTTTTGAACAATATATGGAGACATTGACTCAATTATCTTCTGCTAAAAAGAAAAATCCGGATTTAGCAAGGCAAGAAAAAGATTTGAGAAAAAGCGATATGTCCCCAGAATTGTTCTTTCAAATTGCTAAGTACCCTAAATCGCTTTGTACTGAAGTCATGACTTCTTGCCTATGCGAGTTAACAAGACTAGATGGTGTGGTTAAATTTGATATCGACCGAAAAGAACTATCACAAATTCGTAACCAGTTTTTTAAAGGTATGTGTTTAGCGCTTGATTATTATAGTGCTGGAAAAATGGATCCAACACTTACGCACGACGATGTATATTCCTATGAAGATTGTATTAAGGATACGATGGATGTAAGAAGTAACCTAGTTCGGTTTTGTGTTCAACATAAAGTACCTACCCATCTATTAACTTCACTTGATGCTTACAAGATGACGATCGAGTCTTTTGCCAAGCAAAAATATGGAGAAGATACTCCTGAAGGAGTAAAAGCAATGTAGTAACGTCTTTAAGACGTTTTTTTATGCATCAAAAAAGGACTTTATTCGTCCTTTAAAATCTGAAACATTTCTTCTTTTTCATCCGAATAAAAATCTTTTCGTCTATACTTAAAAATAAGTCCTACGAAATTGGATGGAAAAGAGCGAACCAATTTATTATAAGAGGTTACATGGTCGTTGTAATATTTTTTCGAAGCCTCTAAATCATCCTCATTTTCTTCGAGTTCTACTTGAAGAGATAAGATACTCTCTACTTTTCCAAGGGATGCATTCAGGTCCATAAGTTCTAGAAAAGTATGCATACTTTTTTCAAGTTCCTTATTTAATTCAAAAGAATTCATTTTTTTAGATTTTAATAACAATATTTTTTCAAAATCTTGAACATCCTCTTTTAGATTTTCTTTTAATAAAGGAACTAATCGTGTTAGGAATTCTAATTTTTTTTGCAAATAAATATCAATATTGTTTTCAGCCTCACTGATTCTGATAATAGCTAATTGAAATTGATTATAGAAATGAATAAATAAGAATACTCCCAATAACAAAAGGAGAACAAGAATACAAACGATAAGTAAAGTTAGATTCATTTTTCCACCTCTATTCTAGGGTAATTATACCAAAAAAAAAGGAAGGATACAACTATCTTTAGATGATAACTGCTTCATCAAAAACAACATAATTTAAGTATACCGTCCATAATAAAGTCCATTTTCCTGTGTTAGGATCTTGTAAAAGGGCATAATCTCTTCCTGCAGCTTCAATGGTTCCCGTAAAAATTTTATCACGCCATTCTAAAGAATCAGAATAAGACATATAGAAAGTGGCTAGTTTTCCTACATTTTTTTCTAAGATATTTTCTGCATAGGGATCAGGATTTCCTGCTTGTGCTCCATAACTAGGAATGTTACTAGGGATATTTTGAATGGGAGGATCCGTCGATTGCCCTTTAATAGTCACAGGTTCTCTAAATAAAGGGTTCTGAAAATAGGTATTGTTCAATTGAATTCATCCTTTCTTATTTACAGTAAAACTATATGAGTTATACTACCTTTTTAGCACAAAAAGAAAAGATGCATGTTATAATGAAATCAAGAAAAGAGGTTCACTATGAAAGTAAGTGTAGGTGTATCCAATCGGCATATTCATTTAACCAAAGAAGATTATCAAGTTTTGTGTGGATGTGAGCCACTAGAAGAAGCACGTTCCCTAAATCAACCTGGGCAGTTTGCATCGAATACCTATTTGACGATAAAAACAGAGAAAGCAACAATCAATCATGTTCGTGTATTAGGCCCTTTAAGACCTTATACTCAAGTTGAAATTAGTAGAACCGATGCTTACACGTTAGGAATCGATCCTCCGATAAACGAAAGTGGTAACTTAGAAGGTGCTTCTATGATAACCATCATAGGACCTTTTGGTGCGATGACAAAAGAAGTGGCCATTCTTGCCAATCGTCATATTCATATCAATCATCAAGATAGAGTTAGATTAGGTCTTTTAAATGTGTCTAAAGTCAAAGTAAAAATCGAAGGTGAAAAAGGTGGTATCTTGGATAATGTCTATATTAAAGAACAAGAGCCTTCTTATTTTGAACTTCATTTAGATACGGATGACGCTAATAGTCATGGTCTAAAAAATGGCGATGAAGTAGAAATTATTTTATAAGAAAAGAAGCCTTAAGTGGCTTCTTGTTCTGTTAAGTCATCAAATACTGGCTCATTTCCAGTTGGTTCCGTTCCTCTTAAATAATAGAGGATTTTTTGTTTGGTATCTCCTTTTTGATAAGGATTTCCCGTAATCGGATTCACTAAAACACCTACCACATTTTCTGGTTGAGGGTACCAACTATCCTCTTTATTAACCATATAATCTTCCATGGTATCTGCCCAAATATTACGGGAATATTTATAATCTCCTACTTCTAGATTTTGATTATCATCGTAACCTATCCAAACGGCTGTAACAACATCGGGGTTATAACCGATGGACCAGTGATCGGTATCGGTAGTCCCTGATTTTAACGCATAAGTGTGGGTAAGTTTTGGAGCTAAGTTAATTGCGGTTGGATAACTGTAATCGATGAAAGTAGAATCATACGTTGTTGTTAATAATTGACTAAGAATATAAGTAAGATTACTATTTAAAACTTGTTCACTTGTATATTTGGCTTGATAAATCGCTTCTCCTTTCAAATTTTCAATTTTCTCAATTAAATGGGGAGTCACTTTAAAACCTTGATTGGCGAATGCTGCGTAGCCTGCCGCCATTTCCATAATATTAATTTCTGCCGTTCCTAAAGGAAGAGAAGGAATCGGTTGTAAATCGGCCGTAATGCCAATGCGTTTGGCTGTATCCACTAAAACTTCTTCTCCTAAAAACATATGCGTTTTAACAGCATAGATGTTATCTGAATAGGAAATTGCCGTTGCAAGTGAAATTGGTTTTCCAGCGTACGTACCTCCATAATTTTGAGGAGAATAGGTTTTATTATCCGAAAAAGTAAACGTGGTTTCTTGACTTACAAAAGTCGTACTTGAAGTAAAGCCATTTTCTAATGCGGCATAATAGAGAATCGGTTTCATAATAGAACCCACTTGTCTTTTCGATTGCACTGCACGATTATATTGACTGACACTATAATCACGTCCACCCATCAAAGCAAAGATACTTCCGGTCTTAGGATTCATCATGACACTAGCGACTTGCAATTGTTCATTTTCAGAAAGATTGGCCTTGATATTTTCTTCTAAATCTTTTTGTGCTTTTTGATCAAGACTCGTATAAATACGAATTCCTCCTGTTTCAATTAAGGAGGTAGGAACTTCATCAATCGTATCTAACTCTCGCATAACGGCATCTTGATAATACATAATCGTATTTAAGTTCACTAAACTTTTTTCTCCTACAAAAGTAAGTTCTTCGCTTACGGCCTCATTTTTTTCTTCTTCGGTGATATAGCCGTTTTTGACCATACGATTAAGAATGGATTCTTGTCTTTTTTTTGCTAATTCATAATTCACAAGAGGTGAATAATTACTAGGAGATTTAGGAATTCCTGTTAACATGGCTGCTTCTGCTAAGGTCAAATCCTTGGCACTCTTATTGAAATAAAATTTACTTGCGTTTTCTATTCCAAAATTGCCATGGCCATAGTTAATCGTGTTGAGGTAACCTTCTAGTATTTCCTCTTTGGAGTAATGCGCTTCTAATTGAATGGTAAGCCACATCTCTTCAATCTTTCTTTCCCAGGTGCGGTCAAAATCCAAAAATAAATTCTTGGCATATTGTTGAGAGATGGTCGATGCTCCTTGGGTGGTACTACCATTGATTAAATTGATATAAAGCGACTTAATAATCCTTAAAAAATCAAAACCAAAATGACTATAAAAATGTTTATCCTCTGTGGAAATAGTTGCATTGATAAGATAAGGTGAGATATTATCTAATGAACTCCATTCTTGTGTTCCACTTCCTTGAAAAAATAATGTATTCGTATTATCGTACATCATCACGGCATTCGCACTCTTAATTTCTAGTTTAGGGGTCATTTTGGCATAGCCGTAGAGTATAAGTTGTACAAAAACAAACAAAAATAATAACACAGCAAGCGTTTTAATGCCTCTTTTAATCCATTTCTTCATGTTTTCTCTCCTTTGCTATTTTTAGTATTTCAAAAAGAAAACAAAAATATGTATTGAAAAAAGGAACTTTATGCTATAATACGGTCGTATTGAAAGAGGCACAGGTATGAGAGTAAAAATTGATGGCTGTTTAAAAAATATTTCCCGGGAAATAATTTATAATACCGAAGGAATCTGGAATGAATCCTTAAAAACCTTATTATGGAAAGAAAACGATGAACTTGAAACCACAATTAAAATCGACTTCGGGAAGAAGGAAATAACGAGAAATAACAAAGAATTCAAAATGATATTGACATTTGATAAAAAGAAAGATAAAATCATGAATTGTAAGTTATTAAGAGGAGGCACCTGGTATTCCTTTTCTCTTACTGTACATATTTTAAAAGAAGAGATTAAAAACAAGGCTCTTAAGTTAAAATACGAGACTTACTTAGATGATGAAAAACTCGATACCATTACCTTAGATATTCATTTTACTATTTTATAGATGAAAAGAGATACTAGATAACACAAACTTGCATATAATGTTTTAGTAAAAATATAGTATATTTTAGTGGAGGATGTTATGAGTGTAAAAAAGATGAAAAAAGAAGAATTAGAATTATTATCTCATAAAGATATTACAAATTTACTTCTAGAAGAAAAAGGAAAACGCAATACGGCAGAATTATTTCATGAAATTATAAAGTTATTAGATCTTCCTAGTTCTACTTTTGATAGTAAAATTGGAGATTACTATACAACGCTTAGTACCGATAAAAGATTTATCTTATTAGAAGATGGAACTTGGGATTTAAAAAGTCGCCATACATCGGATAAAAATCGTATGATCGAAGATGATGAGGAAGAAGAAATAGAAGATATCAAAGAAGAGGAAGAAATTGAAGAAGAAAACGATGACTTCGATGCTTCAAGACAAGATGATGACGATGACTACGATGATACCGAAGACGATTTAAAAGATTTAGTCGTATTAGATGAAGATGAACTAGAATTAGAACAGTAATTCTAGTTTTTTTAAAGAAGATTATGATATAATAAAAACACAAGAAAGGGTGAGATTATGCTTGAACGATTAAAGGCTATGGAAGAACGTTATCAACAGTTAAACAATGAATTGATGTTGCCCGAAACGTTAAGTAATATTCAAAAGACAACAGAATTATCCAAAGAACTTGCAGAATTGGAAGAAAGTGTACAAACCTATCATAAATATAAACAAGTATTAGAAGATTTAGAGACGGCTAAAGAAATGCAAAAAGAGGTAGAACTTGCCGATATGGCTAAAGAAGAGATCGAAAGATTAACGGAAGAAAAAACTACGCTTGAGGAAAAAATTGAACTCTTGCTTATTCCAAAAGATCCGAACGATGGTAAAAACATTATTGCCGAAATAAGAGGTGCAGCAGGAGGAGACGAAGCGAATATCTTTGCGGGAGACCTTTATAGAATGTACCAAAAATATGCTGAAAAGCAAGGATGGAAAACTGAAGTCTTGGATGCAACTGAAGGAGAAGCAGGAGGTTTTGCGCAAATTCAATTCATGATTAAAGGTCAAAATGTTTATTCAAAATTAAAATATGAAAGTGGTTCACATCGTGTTCAAAGAGTTCCTGAAACAGAATCTCAAGGACGTATTCAAACATCTACGGCAACCGTTTTGATTATGCCAGAAGCCGAAGATGTTAATATTGAGATTAATCCTCAAGATTTAAGAATCGATATTTTCCGTTCTTCTGGATGTGGTGGACAAGGCGTTAATACGACCGATTCAGCAGTGCGCATTACCCATCTTCCAACAAATACGGTTGTAACCTGTCAAAATGAACGAAGCCAAATTCAAAACAAAGAACAAGCGATGAAAGTATTAAAAGCTCGTTTGTACGAAGCCGAACTAAGACGTCAAGAAGAAGAATTAGGAACCGAAAGAAGAAATAAAATTGGATCGGGTAATCGTGCGGAAAAAATTCGTACTTATAACTATCCACAAAACCGTGTAACTGATCACCGTATTGGATTTACTAGTAACAATCTTGACCGTGTTATGAATGGTGATTTAGAAAACATTATTGAAGCGCTTATTACCGAAGATCAAAAATTACGTCTTGCTCAAACGGAAGAATAATTATGCGCATTGAAGAATTAATTGTCTATGGCAAATCAAAAGTATCTTCTACCTATGCAAAAATGCTTTTAGCAGATCTCTTAGGAAAAAATTCGCTAGAACTCATCAATATTTTAGAGGAAGAAGTAAGTTCCGAAATCGTAAAAAAGTATCAGGAAAAAATTGCTTTGTTACAAGAACAAAAACCTATTCAGTACGTGATAGGAAATGTGAACTTTTATGGAAATACCTACCAAATAAACGAACATGTTTTAATTCCTCGGTTTGAAACGGAAGAATTGGTAGAAAATACATTAGCTTTTTTAGAAGAACATAAAAATTTAAAAAAAGTCGTCGACTTAGGATGTGGAAGCGGCGTTATTGGAATAACTTTAAAAAAGAAGCGTCCTGATTTAGAAGTAACCCTTTTAGATATAAGTAAGAATGCCCTTGAAGTAGCTAGGGAAAACGCTAGGAATCTAAATGTCGATGTTACTTTTATAGAAAGTGATATGTGGGATAACGTAGAAGATCGTTTTGATGTCATTATCAGTAATCCTCCTTATATTAAAGAAGGGGAGGAAATAGATCCTTTAGTTAAAAATAATGAACCGCATCTTGCTCTCTACGGAGGAAAAGATGGACTGGATTTTTACCGAAAAATATTAAAAGATATCAAAAGTCATATAAACACTTCTTTTTTCATTGCTTTTGAAATAGGCGAAAGTCAAAGAGAAAAACTCATTACTTTAGTAAAAGAAGTTTTACCAAGCGCTAAAATTACTGCAAAAAAAGATCTCCAAGATAGAGATCGTATGTTATTTATTTATTCTGAATTAAAATAATCTCTAGAAAAACTTTCTAGAGATTATTTTGTATAAGGCCAAGGTCAACCATTAAATTCTGGTTTTAATGATAATCTTTTTGCTCTACTTTCTTTTCGCTCTTTGCTGACTTTGTGTTTCTCAATATTATCCAAAGACCATTCTAAGTATCGTACTGCAGTATCATCATCAATATTGGGATGTGTTTCTTTAATTCTTGAATAAATTGCTTTACTTAATTCTAAATCACCATAAAAATCGGTAACCGTTCCATGAAAATAATCTGGATGCGTTAATATAAAATCATACATGATATCGTTATCGCACTCTAATTTTAATAGCCAATTAATTTGATCACGTGGACCATCAATTCTGACATTAAGAACGCTTTGATCTAAACCACATTTCATGCAACCATAAAAAGTATGATCTCCATCATAACTATTTTCTCTTAAGACGGTTTTTATCTATAGATGTTGACACGATTCATAACGATTGATTTTTAACTTCCGATATAAATTTTTTTCTTGTGTCTGTAAACTGTCTTTTTGTTTCTGTAATTCGAAATATTTTTTTACTTGTTCACTAGTTGCAAGTTCAGTAATTTGTTCTTGTACCGCTTTCATTTCTTTTGCTACCGCATTATATTGTTCTTGTATTGTTTCCATAACCCCTCCTTTGATGATTATATTATAAAATAACCCTATAGACTTGTCCATTTTGAGTTTGTTATAATAACATTAGAAAGGATAAATTTATGAAAAAGATTTTATTTAGTATAGTTCTTCTTAGTATTTTCATGATAACAGGATGTACGGGACAAAATGAATTTAAAGATGTTTCCATCAATATAAAAGAAGGCACTTTATCGGATACAGGTGCTACCATTGTATTGACCAATCATTCGAATCAGAAGTATATATATGGGGACGAATATAAAATTGCAAAAAAGGAAGATTTCTCATGGAAAGAATTACTTTGTGATGATTGTTGGTTTAATAGTTATGCAAATATATTAGGAGCCAATGAAGAAGTAGAACTTGATTGTAATTTTGAGCCTTATTTTGGTAAATTAGAGAAAGGTACATATCGATTAATAAAATCGATAAACCAAGATAATACGGAAAAAAATATTTCAGTGGAATTTGTAATTGATTAGAGCGATATTAAAAACAGCTCTTTTTCTTTTTCCGAAAAACGTAATTATAGGAATATCTTTATTTTATAAAAAGTGTGAAATATGATTGATTTTTCTAGATCTTAATAAGTCTCAATTATTTACAAAGAAATAAAAATTTAGTATACTAATAATAGAATGCAATAGGAGGCTAAACTATGGAAAAGAATGAACGAAAGTTAATAAAACATAGTGTAGGGTCTTTGTTGGTGTGTGTGTTATGTTTAACTTTAGCAATGATAGGTGGAAGTTATGCGTATATGACAGATTTGGTAACGCATGATAATAACAGTAGTGATATACAACTTTTGTATGATGAAAGTGTAAATAAGCAAGGAGATGTAATAACCTTAAATACGAATGTTCCACAAAGTGATATGGAAGGAATGAGTGGAAAGAGTTATCAATTTTCATTAAAAAATAGAAGTGAAGAAGCAAGAGGATATGAAATACAAATCGTAAATGATACAGCGATGATAGCAACGGATGGATGTGAAAATAACTTACTAGATTTAGCCTATTTGCGGTATAATGTAAATAATGAGGAAGCACATTCATTAATGGAACAAGAAGAAAGTGGATATACCGTTTATTATGGAGTATTAAACCCCAAAGAGACAAAGAATTTTGCGATTCATATGTGGGTAAGAGAAGATGCGGAAGAAGGTATAACAACAAATCTACATTATCATGGAAGATTAGTTGTAAAAGAAGTAAAGTAGAATAAAAAGAGAAAGGAAGGCGAAATTATGGATGATAAAATGGAAAAAGTAAGAAATCGAATCAAGATAAGATTGTCTGTAATAATGCTTTCTTTATTAGGCTTTCTTTTAATTTTATCAGGAAGTAGTTATGCCTATTTTACAACTGTACAGGAGCAAGA
>CANQIE010000002.1 GCA_947623935.1 uncultured Bacilli bacterium
AATTGTCTTGCAAAAGCAATCCTTGAGCCTTGTGATAAATCCTTTAATTTTGGTTTTGTGTATATTAGTCGCATTTTTATTACCTCCAATTCTTTGTCGCATATCACATAAAAAAGACTAAGATATGCGACTTAATAAGTCATCTTAGTCTAAATTTATATATAAATATCAACAAATATTGGCTCTTTTAACCTTACATATTTACATTCAGGTATTTCATCACTATACCTTACTAAATCATCTTTTGTAATGATTATACGGGTTAAAAAGACATCAATATCATTCTTTACTCTTGCATCCCAGACTTGATTGCGGCTTGTGCTGCAGCAAGGCGTGCAATTGGTACACGGAATGGAGAGCATGATACATAAGTTAAGCCAATGTTATGACAGAATTCAACAGAAGATGGATCTCCACCATGTTCACCACAAATACCAAGTTTAATATCTGGTCTTGTTGCTTTTCCTTTCATAGCAGCCATTTTTACTAATTCTCCCACACCTGTTTGATCTAATTTAGCAAATGGATCTTGTTCATAAATCTTATTTTCATAATAAGCATTTAAGAATTTACCAGCATCATCTCTTGAGAATCCAAAAGTCATTTGCGTTAAATCATTGGTTCCAAATGAGAAGAATTCAGCTTCTTTAGCAATGGCGTCAGCAGTTAATGCCGCTCTTGGAATTTCAATCATCGTTCCAATATGGTATTCCATATCTGAATTTCTTTCCTTTTTAACTTGTTCTGCAACTTCCACTACGATATCTTTAACAAATTTTAACTCTTTAACTTCTCCTACCAATGGAATCATGATTTCAGGAACAATATCATATCCGTCTTCTTCTTTGACTTCAATAGCAGCTTCCATTAAAGCTCTAGTTTGCATCTTCGCAATTTCTGGATAAGTAACGGCTAAACGGCAACCACGATGACCCATCATAGGGTTAAATTCATGTAATTCAGCACATTTTGCTTTTAAATGTTCAACACTTACATTCATTTCTTCCGCTAAAGCTTTAATATCCCCTTCTTCGGTAGGTAAAAACTCATGTAGAGGTGGATCCAAATAACGAACCGTCATTGGTAATCCTTTTAATTCCTTATACATCGTTTTAAAGTCCCCTTTTTGGAACGGAATTAATTCATTTAGTGCTGCTTCTCTTGCTTCTACGGTTTCAGATAAAATCATTTTTCTAATTTTTGGAATACGTTCTGGATCAAAGAACATATGCTCGGTACGGCATAACCCAATACCTTCAGCACCTAATTCAATTGCTTTTTTGGTATCGGTTGGATTATCGGCATTCGTTCTAACACGAAGTCTTCTATATTTATCAGCCCATTCCATAACACGACCAAATTCACCCGCAATTGTAGCATCTACCGTTGGAATTTCACCATCGTAAATATTACCCGTTGATCCATCGATCGAGATGACATCTCCTTCATGGAACACTTTACCACCTAGTGTAAATTCTTTCTTTGCTTCGTTCATTTGGATTTCACCGCATCCAGAAACACAGCAAGTACCCATTCCACGAGCAACAACAGCAGCATGTGAAGTCATTCCTCCACGAACGGTTAAGATTCCTTGGCTTGCTTTCATACCGGTAATGTCTTCTGGAGAAGTTTCAAGACGAACAAGGACTACTTTCTTACCTTCTTTATGCCACTTTTCAGCGTCCTCTGCTGTAAATACCACTTGACCACAAGCAGCTCCAGGAGATGCTCCTAAACCTTTACCAATTGGTTTTACTTCTTTTAATACTTTTTGATCGAATTGTGGATGAAGTAAGGTATCTAAATTTCTTGGATCAATCATTAATACCGCTTCTTCTTCGGTACGCATTCCTTCATCAACTAAATCACAAGCAATTTTTAAAGCAGCTTGTGCGGTACGTTTTCCGTTTCTTGTTTGTAACATATAAAGTTTTCCATGTTCAACGGTAAATTCCATATCTTGCATGTCTTTATAATGTTCTTCTAGAGTCTTGCAAACCTCTTTAAATTGAGCAAAAGCTTCTGGGAATTTTTCTTCCATTTCGGCAATCTTCATTGGAGTACGAACACCTGCTACAACGTCTTCACCTTGGGCATTCGTTAAAAATTCTCCAAATAAACCTTTTTCTCCTGTCGCAGGGTCTCTTGTGAAGGCAACTCCGGTACCACAGTCGTCTCCCATGTTACCAAAAGCCATCGATTGAACATTGACAGCCGTTCCCCAAGAATAAGGAATGTCATTGTCTCGTCTATAAACATTGGCTCTTGGATTATCCCATGATCTAAATACAGCTTTAATAGCACCCATCAATTGTTCTTTTGGATCATCTGGGAAACTGGTTCCAATTTTACTCTTGTATTCGGCTTTAAACTGGTTAGCTAATTCTTTTAAATCGTCGGCATCAAGTTCTACATCTTGAGTAACGCCTTTTTTAGCTTTCATTTGATCGATTAATTCTTCGAAGTATTTTTTACCTACTTCCATAACAACATCCGAGTACATTTGAATAAATCTTCTATAGCAATCCCATGCCCATCTTGGATTTTGACTCTTTTCAGCTAGGACATTAACTACATCTTCATTTAAACCCAAGTTAAGAATCGTATCCATCATACCTGGCATAGAAGCTCTTGCGCCTGATCGAACAGATACTAATAATGGATTTTCTTTATCTCCAAACTTTTTACCTGTGATTTCTTCCATTTTAACAATGTATTCATTAATTTGGCTTTGAATTTCAGGATTGATTTCTCTTCCATCTTCATAATACTTAGTACATGCTTCGGTCGTGATAGTAAATCCTTGTGGAACAGGTAATCCAATATTGGTCATTTCAGCCAAGTTAGCACCTTTTCCTCCAAGAAGCTCACGCATATCGGCATTTCCTTCTGTAAACAAATAAACGTATTTCATTTTCTCATCCTTTCTTATTAAGCATACGCGCTTCATTACTTATTATAATGAAAAAAGAATTGGGTGGCAACCAATTCTTTTACTTGTTTACATTTCTTGACGAATAAATTTACTTTTGCTTTGCTTTTCCTTTTGTATCTAAATCATAGTAAATGGAAGCATAGGATAGCACTTGAACCATTTCAGAAGAGGTAGCTTTTCCTGGGGTAAAAGTAGGTAGGGTCCCATCTTGGACCATTTTAACCCTCATATCATCAAAACTCATCACTTTACTAATGACACAATTGGTAACATAATTTTTATTACCGATACATTCTACTTTTCCAATTTGTTCCCAAGTAGTATAGGAAGCATCTCCATGGTTACTAACTTCTTTAATGGCCACATAAGGAGAATCTACTCCTAAATATAGGGTTCCTGTTATATGCCTTAAAGTAGTGCAATAATAATTGGTAGCCGTAAAAAGTCCTACACAATTTTGATTATAGGCACAAACAAAGACATTTCTTACATCCTTGGTATTTTGATTTCCAATTTCTAATTTATTATTAGGATTCATTTTATTATATAATGAAACAGCTTCATCAATGGCTTCTCTTAAAGTAGTTAAAACTTTTTTTGTTTTTTCAAAATCGGTCTCCATTTATATTCCTCCAAAGTGGTTATATCATAACGTTTCAAATTCTCTAAGTCAATAAAAAAGATGCCCAAGGACTATTTCTTTAGAACTTTGGCTCTTTCTCTAAAATAACATTTAGGACAGTACGAAATATACTCGATTTCATCTTGATTATCGATTTCAACTTGAGCTCCTTCTAAAACCATCAAACCATTTTTAAATCTTCCTACCAAGGTAGCTCTTCTTCCACAATCACATCTGGTTTCTAATTCTTCTAGGACATCGGCAATTTCCAAAAGGCGCTTACTTCCTGGGAAACTCTTCGTTCTAAAATCCGTTCGAAGTCCATAACATTCGACTTGAATATTAAGTTCACTTGCTACCTTTAACGCTTCATCTACTTGAAAAGGTACTAAGAACTGAGCTTCATCGATAAAAATACATTTCGTATTACGATACCCTTCTTTTACTAAATTAAAAAGCGATGTATCACCGGTAAGCAATTGATCTACTTCCCGGTTAATTCCCAAACGAGATACCACTTTCTTATCTCCTTTGGTATCAATCGATGGTTTGAAAAGTGCTACTGGTACTCCTCTACTTTCATAGTTATGAATTCGTTGTAACACCAATGTAGACTTCCCGCAATTCATCGATCCATAATAAAATTTTAATTCGGCCATACAACCTCACCCCACTATAAAAAGTATAACAAACCTCTTTTAAAAAAGAAAAGGGACTTTACATAAAAAGACACTTATTTATGAGCTCTTGGATGACTCTTTAAATAAATGTCTTTTAAATGATCGGAAGTAATATGCGTATAAATCCCTGTGGTAGAAAGGCTTTCATGTCCTAAAAGTTGTTGTACGGACAAGAGATCACACCCTTCATTTAATAAGTGTGTTGCAAAACTATGTCTTAACATATGGGGACTAATCTTTTTTTGTAAAGCGGTCTTATCAATAATTTCATTGAGTGCTTTTTGAACACTTCGAACAGATAACTGTCCTCCATTTTGATTTAAAAATAAATAGGAAGAAGTCTTCCCTTTTAATAGAATAGGTCTTGCTTCTTTTAGATAACGATTTAATTTTATTTCGGCATTTTGATTGTAATAAGCAATGCGTTCTTTTTTTCCTTTTCCTAAAATTCGAATACGCCGATTCGAAAAATCAATGGTCTCTAGTTTAATGTCAACTAGTTCTGATACTCTTATTCCTGTGGCATAAAGCAGTTCAATTAGAAGCATAGAACGAATATCTTGAGGTCGTTCTCCCAAATCTACATTTAATAAATCTTCCACTTCATTATAGTAGAAAAACTTGGGTAATCTCGCTTCTTTCTTAGGCATTTTTAAAAGTGTAAAAACGTTTTTATCAAGTACATCTTCCATAATCAAATAATTATAAAAACTGCGCAAACTACTCAAATGTCTTGAAATACTGGTTGCTTTCATCTTTAATTTCTCACTCATGTAACGTTGGTATTCTCTTGCCTGTTCATAAGTTATTTTTTTGTAATTCAAACCATTTGACATTAGATAAACTTCGTACTCTTCTAAATCTCGTTTATAATTATCGACGGTCTTACTGGAATAGGACCTTTGATACTCAAGGTACTCCAAATAGGGATCTAGTTCTATAATTTTATTCTTATTATTTGACATGAGAATTACCTTCGGAAGGAACACTATTCATATTTAACTGTTCACTTCCATCATAATAATAAAAACCAGGTTCCACTTTAGGAACAGTCTTTTTCTTGGAGGTAGATTTACTTTCTTTAGAGGTAGACTCAGGATGGTCAAACGGATCTTTGATAAAATAAGGATCCCAATCTGGGTCATCATAAAAAGTATCTTCTTCTATCTTTTTAGGAGCTGGAACAAATGGTTCAAACGTATAATCCGCACCATTTTCTCTTATTAAGTCATCTTGAATTTCATTAAATGAAATCTGATGCATTGGGTAACGTTTGCTATAATCTTTATAGAAGAAGTAAATACCTCTAAATCGTTTATAATCGTCTTCTAAATATTGTACAATTCTTTTTCCAAGACGGTCTTGTTCTTCTAAAATTTCTCTTTGTTCCGAATAACCTTCTGCAAAATTATAAAGAAAATCTTTTACTTTATTCCGTAAAAAAGAATCAATATAATTAGGACGCACATTTTCTTTTTGAATCGGATGCATTAATTCAGTCACAACACGACCATTGGCTTTTTTTAAATCATTAATAAAGGAAGATAAAAATTTTCTAGTATAAGGATCTTTTTTAGCAATCTCATTGGTTCCCTTTTGTAAGGCATGTGCTAAAAGATAATCTTCTTGATAGGCAACAGGAATCGTTTTTGGATGAGGATTTCTGGAAGTCGGTTTGGTACTAATCGAGACTTCTCCCTTTCCTTCAGTAATTAAACCTAATTTTTTATACTTTTTTAATAAATCCTCTTTATTATCGAACTGCATGGTAAAATGATCCCAATCTGCTAAATAAGCATTAGGACCTAATACATGATCATGTTCATCTAATAAAGGTAAAAGCGTTACATACTTCCCTTTCGTATAAACTAGACATTGTAATCCTTTCGCTGCCATATCTTCACCTTCTCTTTTTATTATAATATAAATTAAAAAGTACATACAAGAGATGTACTTTTGTTTTAAATACAGTTTACACTTTTACTTTTTTATTTTTTGAAAACCAGGTCCTAATTCCTCTTCTACTTTGGATAGATGGTAAAGCATATGATCTATTATTTCTTCGTGTTCGGGATTTGCTTGTCTAAAAAGGCGTAACCGTTCTTGAATCAAAACCAGTCTTTTATCAGGAGTAAGGGTTGCTTCCTTTAATTTAGAAGAACGTATTTTTCTTTCTTTTTCTTTGTCGAAACCAAAAAGATGGAGTTCACTTTCCATAAAAAAATTAATATATCCCTTCACAAAAGAATCATCGTAACTATTAAGAACTTTTTTTGTACTTCCCATAGGAATACCAGATAACAAAGCTTTTTTAGCAATGAGAAGTCTATTTTTTTCATCTACCATCCATTCTATAGGTTCCACCTTAAACCACTCTTCATTTGAAGAAATATCGAAATTATATAAATTTAAATATTCTTGTCCTTCAAACAAATAGGAATTTTTTCTTACATCAATTCCTGAATCGAATAACCAACTAATCCATCCGTCGTTGCTAGTATTAAACTCATAAAAACAATATCTTCCTTGTGCAAATAAATCTTTTTTATAATACGATAGAAGAGCACTTTCTTCAGGACTTACTAAAGTTTGAGGATAACGTCCTAAAAAGACAGTTTTCTTTCCTTTAGCTATTTCATCAAATAGAGCATCTTTAAATTTTATCACAGGGCGAATACAGGGATAAAATTTATTGATTGGAACTTCTACAATTTGGGCCCTATTATCAATGGTTACCATTTTCTTTTTAAGGAATATAACTTGATCTGTCCAACAAGTAACAACATCCGAGATTAGTGGATGGCATCCAGTATAGAGTGCTAAATCAGAAGGAATCGTTTTTCTAATCTCTGGATCACTAAAAATAGATTCAGAATCATTAAGTAAACTACTAGGAATAACACTTATTTCAAAATCTTTTTCCATAGAACACCTCCTTTGTTATAGGTCAAATTTTTCTCTATCAAATTAAAAAGTATATACAAGCAATGTACTTTTGTTTTAAATACAGTTTACACTTTTACTTTTTTATTTTTTGAAAACCAGGTCCTAATTCCTCTTCTACTTTGGATAGATGGTAAAGCATATGATCTATTATTTCTTCGTGTTCGGGATTTGCTTGTCTAAAAAGGCGTAACCGTTCTTGAATCAAAACCAGTCTTTTATCAGGAGTAAGGGTTGCTTCCTTTAATTTAGAAGAACGTATTTTTCTTTCTTTTTCTTTGTCGAAACCAAAAAGATGGAGTTCACTTTCCATAAAAAAATTAATATATCCCTTCACAAAAGAATCATCGTAACTATTAAGAACTTTTTTTGTACTTCCCATAGGAATACCAGATAACAAAGCTTTTTTAGCAATGAGAAGTCTATTTTTTTCATCTACCATCCATTCTATAGGTTCCACCTTAAACCATCCTTCATTTGAAGACGTTTTAGAAGAAGAATTTAGCATTTCTTTTGAAGGAAGATTTAAATTATCTAAATATAAATATTCTTGCCCTTCAAACAAATAGGAGCACTTATATACATCGATCCCTGGATCAAATAGCCATTCCGTCCACCCGTTACTGTTAAAATAAAAAGCATAAAGGTCATAGGTTCCTTGTGCAAATAAATCTTTCTTATAATACGATAGAAGAACACTATCTCTAGGACTTACTAAAGTTTGAGGATACTTCCCTA
Organism: uncultured Bacilli bacterium; assembly: GCA_947623935.1. Taxonomy (GTDB): domain Bacteria; phylum Bacillota_I; class Bacilli_A; order RF39; family UBA660; genus Faecenecus. The sequence continues at coordinate 7,919 of CANQIE010000002.1, forward strand.
AAAATAGGTTTTTCTTGTCTTTTGCCAGTTGATCAAAAAGTGTATCCTTAAGTTTTATCACTGGACGAATACAGGGATAACGGGCATTAATCGGAATTTTTACAATTTGAGCTCTATTATCAATGGTTACCATTTTCTTTTTAGAAAAGGTAAATTGATCTGTCCAACAAGAAATTACACCGGTATTTAAAGGACGACATCCTACATATCGTGCTAAATCAGAAGGAATCGTTTTTCTAATCTCAAGATCACTAAAAATAGATTCAGAATCCTTAAGTAGGCTTCCAGGAATAACACTGATTTCAAAATCTTTTGTCATAGGGATCCTCCTTTTTTTCTTATTATAGACCAAAAACTTTTTCTGTCAAATAAAAAAGGCTTTACGCCTCTTTTACATAATCACAACTACTACATTTGATTTGATTGTTTTTTTGAACTAGAGGACTTCTACAACTAGGACATAACTCTCCTGTAGGTAAATCCCAGGTAGCAAACTTGCATTTTGGATAATGGTCGCATCCATAAAAGATTTTTCCTTTTCTAGTCTTTCGTTCGATGATGTTTCCTTTACAAAGAGGACAAGTAGTAACTACTTTCACTTCTTTTTCTTCTTTTTTAATGTATTTACACGTTGGATAGTTGCTACAAGCAACAAATTCACCATATTTTCCTTTGCGAACGACTAAAGGGCTTCCACAATTAGGACATATCTCTCCGGTTTCTTTGGGAGCTACTTTTGACATTGAACCAAAGGCTTTTTCAACCATCGGTTCAAATTCATCGTAAAAGGTATGTAATACTTTTAGAGAATTCTCATTTCCATCCGCGATTTCATCTAAGTCGCTTTCCATTTTAGCGGTGTATTCGACATTGATGATATGATCAAAACTCTCTTGTAATTTATCTGTAGTCGTAATGCCCATTTCGGTAGGAACAAATTTTTTCTCTTCCACATGAACGTATCCCCGTTTTTTAATGGTATCAATAATGGTGGCATACGTCGATGGCCGACCGATTCCTAACTCTTCTAATTCTTTAATCAATTTAGCTTCAGTATAGCGACTCGGTGGTTGAGTAAAGTGTTGTTTAGCTTCGACTTGATCGGTTTCAAGATGCATCTTTTCTTTCATTTCAGGAAGTGGCTTATCTTCGGACGTTTCGTATTTTTCATAGACTTTACTATAACCATCAAAGACACTTACTTGACCCGTTGCTTTAAAGTGATAATCGTTATTATCTAAGATAACCGTCGTTTGATTATACTTCGCATCTTTCATTAAAGAAGCAAGAGCTCTTGCATAGATTAAATCGTAAAGTCTATATTCATCGTTCGATAAATATTTCTTTACCGAAAGCGGTGTTCTTAAAATACTCGTAGGTCGAATCGCTTCATGGGCATCTTGTACATTTTCTGTTTTCTTCGTGGTTTTAATATAACCGATATACTCTTTTCCAAAATTTTCTTCAATGTAATGAAAAGTACTTCCAATAAATTCATCGGACAAACGAATGGAATCGGTACGCATATAGGTAATAAGACCTACGGTCTCACTTTCCAAATCGACTCCTTCGTATAACTTTTGAGCAATCATCATGGTTTTTCTTGCAGGGAACCCTAGTTTAGTAGAGGCTTCTTGTTGCAAAGTCGACGTAATAAAAGGAGGTCTTGCTTTACGTGCTTTTAATTTCGATTCTACTTCTAAAACCGTATAGTTTTTATCTAGTTGGGAAACAATTTCATCGGCTTCTTCTTTGGTTTTAATTTCTAATTTTTTCTTTTTATATTCAAATAGTTCTGCTTCAAAATCATCGAAAGTCGAGGTGATAGTCCAGTACTCTTCTTTTTGGAAGGCTTCAATTTCCCGTTCCCGGTCAACAATTAATTTTAAAGCAACACTTTGAACACGTCCTGCACTCTTTCCTCCCGTTTTGCTTTGCATTAAACGGCTTAAACGGAAACCAATAATACGATCTAAAATACGACGCGTCTCTTGAGAACGTACTAAGTTGTCATCGATTTTACGGGTATGATTAAAAGCATCAATCACTTTGTCTTTGGTAATTTCATGAAATAAAACGCGTTCATACTGTTTATCTTTAATTCCTAAAGCTTCTTTTAAATGCCAAGAAATCGCTTCTCCTTCACGATCGGGGTCGGTTGCAAGATATACTTTATCACTTTCAGATACGGCTTTCTTTAAATCTTTTACGAGCTTTGCTTTACCATTAATTAAGACATAGTCCGGTTCAAAATTTTTATCGACATCGACACCAAGCCCAAATTTACCCTTGGTTGAAAGATCCCTGATATGTCCTTTACTCGATACCACCTTGTACCCTTTCCCTAGATATTTCTCAATGGTCTTGCTTTTACTAGGAGATTCCACGATGACTAAATTTTCTTTCATATAGACACGCCCTTTCTTTTTTCATTTATACACTAAGTTGCATTCTTTTGTCAATTCTTTCCCTCTATCTATATTATACGAAGAAAGTTTTTATTTTACTTGGTCTTTTTTTAATAAATAATCTTTTACGGGTCCAAAGGTTTTTCGATGTTGTTCTAAAATGCCATATTTTTGAATCATTTCAATATGTTGTTTGGTTGGATACCCTTTATGTTTTTTAAAGCCATACATCGGATACTTTTGATCAAGTTCAATCATCATATGGTCTCTTGTAACTTTAGCAATTACAGACGCGGCGGCAATCGAGATACTTTTGGCATCTCCTTTAATAATCGAAGTCGAGGGCATGGTAAGATTTTCAAGTTTCATGGCATCAATTAAAACGTGTTCCGGTGTAATCTTACTATGCTCTACAGCTTCATACATCGCCAGTTTCGTTGCTTCATAGATATTGACTTCATCTATTACTTTTTCATCTTTGATTCCAATTCCAACAGACAAAGCATGTTCCATAATATAGGAATAAAAGAGTTCTCTTTTCTTTTCCGATAACTGTTTGGAATCAGTAAGCCCTTCTAGCACAAAATCTTTAGGAAGAATCACACAAGCAGTTACAACGGGTCCTATCAAAGGACCTCTTCCTACTTCATCGACTCCTCCTATAAAGTTAACACCTTTATTCCATAATTCTTTTTCATATTGATACAAATCAATCTTTTCTTTTTCTTTCTTCATAGGTAACTCTCCTACTTTATTCATTTTAGCAAATACTAAAAAAATGTCAAATAAAAAGAGTTTGAAAAAAACTCTACTTTATCATTTGTTTAGGGTGATCTTCCGTCATTGGAATATCAATTTCATCTGTTGCCTTTATCACATAATCAAGGCAACCACTTAAATAGCAATCTGTAAAATCTTTTTTATGATCTATAAGTTCTTGTTTTTCCTTAGTTAAGCAATCTTTATCCTCTACTAATTTTTGTACTTCTTTTTCTTTATTTTGTTTTAAAGTACGCATGGTCTTTATTTCTTTTTCATTACGGGTAAGAAAATTAGGGTCATATTGTTTTAAGGTTTTCCTGGCTCTCAATTTATCTTTCAAATCGTACCAAATAAAGGCTATTTCACAACCTATTACTGAAGCACCTACTATCCATGGAACAGAAAAGGCTTTCAAGGTAAGAAGGCACCCCAAAATGGGAAGTGTAACGGCACTAAAAATAATAATAGATAAATAAGAAAAGGAAGCATTATTTTTTAAAATGTAGTATTGTTGTTGATCCTTTTTTAACTCAACTTCTTTCTCTCTATAAGTTTGTTCTTCTTCCTCTTTCTTTTTAATGATTGCATCTTGTTCTTTTATTTGTTGCTCTAATTCTTTAATTCTGGCTTCTTCTTTCGTTATTTTTTCTAAATACTCACTGTATTTCATCTGGTTACTCCTTTGTACGTTTTATTATAGTATCTTCTTTTTAAATGTCAATTATTTTCGATCCAGTGTAACTGGTCCTAAATAACCCTCTTTTAAATCACGAAGTAGAATCATATACACTTTATCGTAATCGGTAAGTCCTCCTTTTAAAAGAGCTCCTCTTTTCTTGGCAATTAAATCTAAGGTTTCTTCGATATTATCAAAATCAATTGTATCAATTTCATATCGCTCTTTTAATCTTTCGGGGTAAAGGGTATACATCTTTTCTAATATGAAATAAGCAAGTTCATCTAAGTTTAAAATATCTTCTTTAATTGATGATAGACTTGCTAAAATGTAAGCCTGTTCTTGATTTTCAAATTTAGGTAAGAGAATTCCTGGTGAATCTAAAAGTTCCATATCTTTATGAATTCGAATCCAGTTTAAGTTTTTAGTAACACCTGGTTTATTTCCTACGGAAGTTGCTTTCTTCCCAACTAAACGATTAATTAAAGTACTTTTCCCCACATTCGGAGCTCCAATAATTAAAATACGCATCGCTCTTGGTTTAAGTCCTTTTTGTTTTCTTTTTTCTTCTTGCTCCCTTAATACTTGTTTACTCTTCTCTAGTAGTTTATCTAAAGATTTATCATGCATCAAATCAAAAGGTAAAACCATATATCCTTCTTTTTCATAATCTTGAATAAAACGATTAGTTATTTCTTTATCACAAAGATCATACTTGGTCATAATAAGTATTCGTTTTTTATCTTTTAATAAGTCATTAAAATCCTCTACCTTAGAAGAGATAGGCATCCTAGCATCAATTACTTCATAAACCAAATCGATTAAATCTATTTTTTCTCTGATTTCCCGTTTCGTTTTAGCCATATGACCTGGATACCAGTTAATACTCGCTTTTTGGAAACTTTTTTGTTCATTTGACATTTTAATCACTACCTTTTTCATTTAATAATTTAATTTTTTCTGCATTATTAAGTATATCTAATTGATATTTACATATATCACTTAATATTTCAAATCTTTCTTCTTTTGATTTTCCTTCTTTAATTAACTCAGCATTATGTGATTCTAAATTAGATAAAACAGTTAATTCATTTATGGAAGCATAATCTCTTACATTTGAATTTTTAGCTAACTCTGGATTTAATTCTCTCCATTTTTTAGCAGTGGTATGAAATAATATTACATTGAGAATATCTGCTTCTTCAGCATATTTTAACCATTCTTTATTTTTATAAAAATCATTATCAGGTAAAATGTAATTTTTAATTGCATCTGTATGAATTAAATAATTATTCTTTGTAAGTATTCTTTTTACATCCCATTCTCTATTTTGATTTTCTAGTTCTTTTAATCTTTCAAATTCTTTTATTAAATATAATTTAAATACAGGACTTATTGCAGATGCAAATTCAAAAGCAATATCTTTATGTGCATATGTTCCACCATATTTACCCATTTTAGAATATATTCCAATAGCATTTGTTCTTTCACACCACTCTGTAACACTAGGTGTAAATGTCAATAAACCAACCTGTTTTCTAAAGTGTTCAGATTCGAACACTTTAAAATTAGGATTATAAATTTGTTCCCAAGTAGTTAAAAAATCTAATGTGCTTCTATTTCGCAACCAATTCCTTATAACATCTGCAGCTCTTGAATTACTACTTTTTGCTTTTGCTATATCTGAAATACAAATATAATCTTTTTCATTTATATTGGTTACATTTATTCTGACATCTTGGACTTCTATTATTTTGTTAGACATATATTCACCTTCTTTTTCTTTATGGTTAATACTTATTTTTTGGAAACTTTATAATTTAATTATATCACTATTTATCAGATTTATATACTACTTTGACTCTATTTTTATCAAATATTTCTATTTGTTTTATATATTTATTTACCAAATTCTTATTAAGTTTTTTATAATCCTTTTTATATTTATCATTAAAATCAACAAGTAACAATTTTTCTAAAATATCTTTCCTTATTGATTTTAAATTACAACCTATTTTACGATATGAAGATTTGCACCAATAATAATATATTCCTTTTGCTTTTCTTCTATAGAATTCGCTATGACATTCACCACATCTAATTTTAGTTATTAATAATTCATTTTCCTCTTGTACTATATCAGAAAAGTTTAATATATTTTGAACTGTTTGAAATATTTCTTTATCAATTATTGGTTCATGATGGTTCTCGCATATTTTCCATTCTTCTGGATTTGTTTTAATTACTTTTTTAAATTTTCTCATTGGTTTACGATTTTTACCTTGAATAAGTGTTCCTATATATGTTTCATTTTTTAATATTTCATTAATTATAGTATTGTTCCACTTTTTGGATTTAATTGTTTTATTGCTAGTTACTTTAGTTACCTCACTTTTGTACCTCGATGGAGTTAGTATACCCTCCTTGTTTAGGATATCAGCTATTTCATTTTTACTTTTACATTCTAATGTCATATTAAAAATTCTTTTAATAATACTTGTAGCATAATCATCAACAATAAACTTATGACAATCATTTGGATCTTTTAAGTAGCCGTAAGGAGCAGAAACGCCAATAAAGTCGCCTTTTTTCTGTTGAAGATGTTTAACTGCAGAGACTTTTTCAGAAATATCAACTGCATAATGTTCATGTGTTAAATTTAGTAAGGCAAATTCTAAAGTATCTGTATAATTACTATCTTTAAGACTATCTAATTTATCATTAATAGAAATAAATCTAACACTATGTTTTGGAAATTCTTCACCCAAATATACTTTAACCCATCCAGTATCTCTTCCGAATCTAGACATATCTTTAACTATTACACAATTTATTTTTTTCTTCACTATATCAAAACATAATTTAACAAAAGCTGGTCTATCAAAATTAGTTCCAGTATAACCATTATCTACATAATAATCTACTAACTCAAAATCACTATTATCTTTTATATAATCTTTAATTATGCTTTTTTGATTATCAATACTATCAGATTCATTATAACTATCATCTTTAGATAGTCTTATATAAGCACCAACTTTATACTTTGACATAGTTATCACTTCTTTCATTATTATATCAAAAAAGTAGGATTTCTCCTACTTATAACACAAATCAATAAAACTTTTATTCTTTAACATTACATCCGTTAGCTTGTTCTACATATAATTGGAAAATTTGTTCAACTATTTTATCAAAATTATATTTTGAATCTTCATTTTTATCATATTTTTTTACACAAAAAAACACACCTAAAAAGATGCGTAAATTAATTAAATTTTGTATAGTTTCACTGTCGTAATCAGTTGTCTAATTCCTAGTCAAAAAAGTAGTAATTTTTGCCATTTTTATCATTTTTTATCAATTTTTAGAGCTTTTTTAATAAAATCGTGTAAGATTTAATTTCCTGCAATTCCTTTATTTATAATGGTTTATAACGGGGTTGCAATAAATCGTAATCAACCAGTTGATTACGGAATTATGCAACCCTTGTTCTCCACTATTACTCATTTTTATCACTCACTTTTTAATTTCCGTTTCTATAATCCACTTAATATCTTCAATTGCTTTATCCATATTAAAGATTCCATTCCCTACGGGATAGTAGACTGGATACACTTTGTAGCTATTTCCATTTACCTCTAACAAATGAGGCGTTTTGCGGTTTTCGGAAACAGTTATTTTTTTATTTAAGATAATCGATGATACCTGGTTTCCAAAAGTAATAATTACTTTAGGTTTAATGATATCTATTTCTTTAAATAATAAATTTAAGTATTTTCGTAATACTTCATCCGATAAAGGTCTTGCATCTAGTTGAGTACATTTTCCTAAATTAGTAATAAATAATTTATTTCTAGCAATTTTCTCATACACCTCATCGCAAAATGCATAATCCCAATCTTTAGGTTTCTTTATTATAATTTCATCAAATACTGTTTCTTCTAGTAAACCCACTTGATAAAATAACTTCCATATGTTTTTAGTTCCAAGCCAAGGCGATTTCCTGCCTTCCCAAGATTTAGAACTAGCAATATTTTTCCCCGTGGGATTCATGAAAACAAAACAAATATCAGGATTTTCTTCACATCCACCATTGTATATCGAATCTAGTTCTTTAGCTCCATATTTCATTTGTAGCTTATCATATTCTTTTTTCAAATCCTGTATTTTCACGAGTCTTCACCTTCGTTTTTATAAATTTTCTATAAATCTTAATTTTTATCTTCTTTTTATCTTCATTATACTAATCTTATAATTATTTAGCTCATATTTATTTTTAATTATGGTAAATTACCCTAAATTTAAATTAGAATTATGAAGAGCCTATCATAATTTGATTTAAATATCTCTGTAATAGAAATACCATTTTCATTATATATTTCAGTATAATTAATTGCTTGTCTTAACCAAACCTCAGCCTTACATTCATTGCAACCTTTATCACGGTTAATACAATAAGGGCAATAGCCATTTATCTTTATAATAAGTATTTCCTAAATCTTTTATTAAAGTAAAATCCATTTTTTCGAGAAGAAATTTAGCATTAACATATTTCTCTCCCCAAGCCTCGTATAGAATTGGTTCTTGCACCTTATCACAGCATAAATGCATTAATTTACTCCCTATTCCTTTCCTTTGAAAAGAGGCATCTACAACTAGATATAAAATCTCTCTATAAGAAGTTATATCCAATTGGTAGAAGAAATCATTTTTAATATTGCTAATACCACAAGCCCCAATAATTTTACTATCATTGGTACATACATAATAATTAGAAATATCTTTTGCAAGTTCTTCTTTATTTTTTTCGGTGATTTCTTTTAAAGATGCGATTCGATTGGCATTTTTTGAACATTACAGGTTCCTAATTCTTGGGAAATAAGATGGGCTATTGCATCTAGATCTTTCATCGTTGCTTTTCTATATTTAAATTGGGTCATGCATATTACCTCTTTCAAAAATATTATACCACAGAAAAACAGGATTTTCTTCTCCTGTCTTCTAACTTTTATTCATTATTTTATATATTTCGATTTAGCCACTAACATTTTTAACTGATTACAAAATATAGTCAGCTCGATGCATGCTTCTAAATCAATTTAAACTTCTTAAATCGTATTTTCTTATAAAAGTTTTTGCAATTGTTTGGTATAACGAATAGGACTTAAAGCCTCTATGTTTCCATCCGTATCCACGGCTACTTCATCGATATATACTCCCGTTTTAAGTTCAATGTAATCAGCAATTAACCGACGATGACAAAACTCACACACCGGTTCATGACAAAGCAAAATGGTATGGTCTCCAAACCTTTCTTCAAATGTCTTTAATAAGTCCCAAACATCTAACTCTTTAAGACGTAATTCATAGTAACTTCGAATGTACTCTTCTTCGATTTGTTTTCGAAACTGAAGATATCTTTCTCTTTGAGTTGGATCTTTTCTTAATTCCAAAAGATACTTATATTTTTCGCTATATGGAGTAAAAGTAACTAATCTTGGTGCTAATTTTTTATAACTAGGCCCAAAGTAATTCCAAGCAGCTCCTCCATCGCCTGTAACAGAGACGGTATTCCCACTTTTTACATTATCGTAACTTCCCGTCCCTAAAAGAATTCTAGATACATCGTTTGCATTCATATAGTTTCCTTCTTTCTAAAAAAAGTATAACAAAAAAACTTCGTGTTTGCGAAGTCTTTTTATGCTTTTATTAATTTTTAACCCCAATTCGATTGAATGGAAATAAAACTAAATTAGCAGAGCCTTTAATTTCATCTTTTGAGATGAAGCCAAAATACCTTCCATCGTAGGAATCCGTTCTATTATCGCCTACTACAAAGTACATATTGTCAGGCACTACTTCGGTATCAAATTTACTGAAAGTAAAATCATCGGTCATTTTGTGTTCAAAATTTTCTTCTACTTTTTGGTCGTTAATATATAACGTATTATCTTTATACTCTACTTTTTCACCCGGAAGACCAATCACTCTTTTGATAATATCTTCTCCTTCGTGATGCACCACCACAATATCGAAGCGATGAACGTCATTAAAGTAATAATGAACTCTACTTAAAATCATCAAATCGCCATCGTGTAAAGTAGGACTCATCGAAGTACCACTTACCGAAACGGTCGTTACCACGAACATTTTTAATAAGACAATAGCCACAATGACTAATACATAAGGCAATATAGATTTAACTATTCTTTTTGTATCCAAGGATATCCCTCCTATTCTCTTTCTATTGTATCATAATTTTTCTCATTTTGAATCGCTTTTTTAAAAGAAAAATAAGGCCACGCCTTATTTTTCCATTTGTTCTTTAATTTTGTATTGTTCTCTACGACCTTTAAGGAAGTTAAGTTTTGCTCTTCTTACACGTCCTTTACGAATAACCGTAATCTTAGCAATGTTAGGAGAATGTAAAGGGAAAATACGTTCTACTCCTACTCCGTAAGAATCCTTACGAACGGTAAACGTTTCACTAATTCCAGATCCTTTCATTGCGACTACAAGTCCTTCAAAGGCCTGAATACGTTCTCTTTTTCCTTCGACGATCTTTACATCGACACGAACCGTGTAACCTACACGAATTTCAGGAAGATTCGTATTCATTTGCTTTGCTGTAATTTTGTCAATTACATTAGCCATGATATCACTCCTTTTTGTTTTTAATGTGATCATACCTCAAATTAGTAGCAGCGGATCACTAACGACACTAATTGTAGCATAGAAATAAGGTTTATGCAAGTTTATTTTGACATTTTTTTTAGGCTTTGTTATAGTAAAAATAGTTAAGGAGATAAATAACTATGAAAGAAAATCAAATAGAAACGGAGAATCAAGTCATTATACCAGAATATGCATCCTATGAAGAAATGAGAGATAATGTCATTTACCATCAAAAAGAAAGCGTTAAGTTTGACCAGAAATTCCGAAATTTAACCCTTGGTGCTGGCGCTGTATCTTTATTAGGAAGTGGAACCATACAGTTAGTAAAAGAACCCCTTCTTGGAAGCATTATTATAGAAAACATTGCTAAATTTGGTCTTGCATACTTTGGTGTGGTCTGGCTTTCTTTCTCCTTGTTGTTAATTAATCATGTATATAGACAAGACAAAAAAGTATTAAAAAAATTATATCAACTTCCTGATGATGAAGAAGCCTCTAAACAATATTTGTATGAAGTACATCGTAACCAAATCAATTATCAAAAATAACTTATTAAAAATACCCATATTTTTATATAACTGGGTATTTTTATTTTAACGTGATTTTCCATTATTAAAGATGTTTTGATAATATTGAAATAACATTTGCATCCGTACTTTAGTTTCATATTCTAAAATGCCTAATTGTTTCATTAGTAAATTATATTTTTCTTCTTCTAAATAATTTCGATATTTATTATTAATTTCGGTTCTTAACCTCGTAATCTCATCTAATACTTCACGGTAACCACTTCCTGATTCGTCTCCTCCATCGGTTTCATAGACGACGGACAATAGTTGAACTAGTTGATTAAATTTCTTGGTGATTTTCTTATCGACCATTTTATAGATCAAGGAAGGATTAATTAAAATCATCCGATTGACGTTAATCGCGTCTTTTATTTTGGCATTCGGTTTAATGTCGTAACCACCCATTTTGTCGTATTCAAAGTATTTAATTTCTTTGCTGTTTTTTTCTTTAACAATCAAATAACGTTGTTGAATAGGCATTTTACTTCACCTCTTTGTCCTCTAATAAGTCCGGTCTTCTCTCTTTTGTTCTATTATAACTCATTTCCTCACGAAAAGAAAGAATTTCCTTATGATTTCCGTTACAGAGAACACTAGGTACTTCCATACCTCTAAAATTACGAGGTTTGGTATAAGTAGGATAATCGAGTAAGTTTTCATGAAAAGATTCTTTAATATGGCTTTCTTCTTCAATCACACCCGGAAGTAAACGAATAATAGAATCCATCAAAACCATGGATGGAAGTTCTCCTCCTGTTAAAATATAGTCACCAATCGAGATTTCATAATCGACAATCGAGCGAATCCGCTCATCAAAACCTTCATAATGACCACAAAGCAAAATGAGATGTTTTTCATGACTGAAATCATAAGCCATACTTTGTTTATAAGGGACCCCTGCAGGTGTTAGCATAATGACTTTGGTGTCATTTTTTCTCAAGTCTTCGATCGCATCAAAAATCGGTTGGCACATCAAGACCATGCCTTGCCCTCCCCCAAACGGAGTATCATCTACCTTATGATGCGGGTCTTTAGAGTAATCTCTAAAGTTATGAATATAGACTTCGACTTTTTTTCCTTCAATGGCTCGTTTAATAATAGATTCGGTCAAAAAGCCTTGATACATATCCGGAAATAAGGTTAACACATCGATTCTCATTCAAACAACCCCTTCCACGATACCAAATGAATTTCCTTTTTAGTACCGTCAATTTTTTGGATAAATTCTTTTTGATAAGGGACATTGACTTTCTTTCCAAAAGCATCGATTTCTAAGATCTTATTTCCTTTAGCTAAAGTTCTAATAGAAGATAATACCCCTTTCTTTTCTTGATCCATGAACACAGCAAAGCCAATTAAATCCCTATCCAAATACTCATTATCTTTAAGATGAAGGCTTTCTCTCGTAACATAGACAGAAAGTCCTTTATATTTTAAAACTTCGTTAATATTTTGGTATCCTTTAAACGTAACCATATCAAAATTTTTATGTTTACGATATGTTGCAATCTCTTCTATTACATCCTTTTTTCCAATATAAAGTTTATTTCCTATGAAAAAAACTTTTTCTTTCCATTCAAAAGAAGAAAGAATCCTAAGTTCTCCCTTGATGCCATGCGTATTGACAATTTTTCCTACATATACTTTCTCCATAGATACCTCTTTTTATTTACGATCCAGCTCATATAGTAAGATGCTCGTTGCTACGGCCACATTCAAACTCTCTACGGCTTCGTCCATATTAATATATAGAAAGTCCTCACATAAGTCAATAATTTCTTCCCGGACACCAGATCCTTCACTACCCATGATTAGAACGTATTTTTCCTTGTCTTTTGCTTGTAATGAACGAACATCTTTGCCATATTCTACTTTGGTTCCAAATAATGGATAACCTTCTTTTTTTAAATCTTCCAAAAAAGAAGAAAGTTCACGCCTTATGATATTCGTATGAAATAACATTCCTTGGGTAGATCTTACTACTTTTGGATTATAGACATCGACTGTATTTTCTCCTAACACGATCGTGTCGACATGAAAAGCCTTGCCTGAACGAATAATTGTTCCCAAATTCCCCGGATCTTGAATACCATCGAGCACTAAAATATGATTCCCCAGTTTATTATTTTCTTCTTTTTTACGACAAAGTGCCATGATGGGTGTAGGAGACTCCACATCACTTATTTTATAAATGATTTCATTGGTTACATATACGGTAGGTACATCAAGGGGTAATACTTCATCTTTTTCCAAAATCAATTCTTCGATTAGTCCCTCTTTATAAGCTTCTAAAACCAAATGACGTCCTTCAATAAGAAATAAACCCGTCTTATCCCGATATTTCTTATCTTTTAGTTTCACATAATTTTTTATTTTATCATTATCTAAACTGGTAATTAACATAAGACACCTCTACTCATAATCTTTTAAAATCTTTTTTACTTTTTTATAATTGGGATAATTCTCTTCTACTACTTTCCAAAACCTGGAAGAATGATTCGCCTCTACTAAATGCGACAATTCATGAACGATGACATAGTCTAAGCAATAAGGCATCTTTTTCATAAGTTCTATATTTAATGTCACAATCTTTTCTTTAACATTACAAACGCCCCACCTAGACTTCATAAAACGAAGGCGTAATTTAGGATAAGGAATGGTATAAGAAAAGTTTTTATACCAAAAGTCAAGTCGTTCTTTAAATAGTGTTTCCGCTTCTTTTTTATACCATTTGGCAAGATCTACCCTATCTCCAATAAAAACTTTTACTTCTCCTAAACGTACATCATTACCAGGAGTTCTAACCGGTTCATATTCTTTTCCTAAATAGAAAAAACGTTCCTGATAATCTTTTTTCTTTTCTTGAAGAATAGCCATTTTTTCAATATCTTTAAGATGTTCTTCTAAGATAAAGCTGATTTTTTTATCGCTTGTAAATGTATTCGTAGTGACATATATTTTACCATCTTCTTTTACACGCATATAGGTGTTTTTTGTTGTTCTTTTCTTTTCAACAATAACTTCTCTTAACTCTCCTTGTACCTTCAAATACATTTATATCACCACACCTTCATTATAATAAAAATTAAAGTATTCGTAAAGGAAACTTTATTTCAAAAAAATAAGCATCCTTTGATGCTTATTTAAAATCTAATTAGGCTCCTACTGGTGCTTTATCAGCAGCATATACATTAAGTCTAACCGAGAAAGTTTTACCATTGGTTCCACGTTCACTTAATTTACAATCTTTACTTTCATCTGTCATAGAAGAAACGGTTGTATCATCTGTTATTTCACATTTACATTCAGCGTCTTTTCCATCCTTAGTACAAACATCATTAAACATATTTGTCTTAGTGTCATTAGAAGTAATGGATTCTGCACCTTTATCCTCATCATAATAATGATCAGAGAACCACATTTGGAAACGATAATAATGAGAATCTTGATTATTATCTTTATCATTTAAATCAGCAGATTTAAATGTTCCACTATATAATTTCTTTTGTTTAGCATTTCCATTATATGTATCTAACTCATTAAAGAATTTAGCTTGAACTACATCTTCATTATATGTTCCTTCCGTAGCACCTTTCTTTAAACAAAGTCTTACATATTTAGACTCTAATGTTTTTACTTTATCTGGATCCGTAGATTCCTCAACTACTATATCATACGAAATATCCATATTTCCTTTAATAGTAGAAGTTACATTAAATTCAAAACTTTCATTTTTACTGTCTACAGCTTCATTCGATACTTGACTATCTGATATAGGCATCGCATTTGTTAATTCTATTCCTGCTGTTTCTTCATTATACTTAAATACTAACGTACCTGTACTAATGGTATTTTCAGTAGATCCTTGTCTTGAATAAGTAAAGAACGCAAATGACACTCCTATTACTGCTACTACTAAGATGGCTACGGCTAAAACAGATAATAATACTTGCCGTCCAGTATTATTCTTATTATTTTCCTCGTACATTTTTCTCATATCCTTTCTATTATAATTAAATTATAATAAAGTTAACCCCCCCCCAGTCAAGCGATTTGACAAAAATTAAATGTGAATAATATGTAAATAAAATTTTGTCATATTAAGAAAGACAGAAATATAGTCAATGATATATTGAACTACTCTGTCTTTTTTAATATTTACTTATTAAACTTTATTAGTCAATTTGTTTAATTGGTGGAATTAGTTTTATTTTTTAATAGGAGCAAGCACTAAGCGAAAAGAGGCTCCACATGCTCCACCATCAGTATGTCCAAGATTAAAGATACCCGAAAGTCCGCCCCCGGAAGAACTACCACCACGGTTGAGCCATGGAGCAAACGTGTATACAAACATAGCTCTAGCTTTATGCCATCCAGCTGTCTCTGATAGGGCATGACCATAACATGCTTCCCCATCACATGCTGTTGCCATTTTTGTAGTATCATTTGTTGTATTGGTTGGATTATATAAATCATAATATTTGGAAACTGGTAATTCTCTTCCCTCAGATACTGATTTTCCATCATTTAATAAACCATTAAATCCAGAATTAGAATCCATAGTCGCGCCACTTCTTGAGTTTCCACTATCATCTGCTAAAACACCCATGACAGAATCACCTGATCCACCACTCATATCATATACTCCTGTGATATTTCCTGTAGTAGATGCTTTTTGACCTTTACTTGTTTCATAAGTATTTATGTCACAAGTATCAGCACTTTCTTCTGCTTTTGCAGAATCTCCCGCTATTCCTGTAATCTTTTTAGAACAATTGTTAATATATACTGCCTTTTCATCAATTCCATAAGCATCATTTCCATATTTTCCATACTTACTTTGAGATAAGTAGGCAACTGAAGCCCATTCACTACTCTTACTCATATGTGTATCATAACTGGTTTGACTACTAGAAAATCCATAAATATTATAATTTGTTGTTTGCATCCTTCTACTTACTTCAAAAGCAGTTGATACACGGATTCCCTTCCATGAAGTTACATTCGGTTTTATTTCTGGAGTATACGTTTCTTTATCACAGCCAGTATTTACTGAACCACTTGCTGCGATACATTCTTCTTTACTACTTGGTTCAAACTTTGCAAACCATATCCCTGTTAATTCATCACTTCCAAAAGTAAAGGCTGGATGCATCTTGTAATTATTTCCATCACTTACTTGTTTATCTGTTCCTTCTATAAAGTTTATTTCAATTGCTCCTGGATTTTCATAACAATTAAATGGAGCGATTCCAGGTGATGTACAAGTTTCTGAATCTCCTTTTACATCATTTATGCTTACATAGTTGTATTCATATCTTGGGATCCATACCCACATCGTGTTGATATCATTCATATCAATTACTGTTCCTGGTTCTGCATCTTGATATTTCTTTCTTGTTGTTGCACTTACTCCATCCGCATCTAATCCTATCGTTACTGCATTCGCCCATTCTTGTATATCATAATCATACCAGTCTTTATATAAGTCTGCTTTTCTCCATTCTCCATCTCTATAATAGACTGGTATTAATCCTTCCACTAAATCTGGTGAATTGGCTCCACTTGCATCTTTGTATATTGCTGGTTCTCCTGGTTCTAATAATTCTCCATTTTGTGCATATACATTTACTCTTACAGAAAAACTCTTACCATTATACTTCCATGACCCATTTACTACTTTATCTGCTTCTTCATCTATCCACATTCTAAACCGATACGTTTCACTATAATTCTCTTTTCCCGCTACTACCGTTCCTTGATATAAAGTCCTTCCTTCTTTTCCTTCTAATACAGGTACCTGACTCATTTTTAATTTATTATATAAATTAATGCCTTGACTATTAAGAGTATCGCTTACTGGCTCTTCACTTTCTAATCCCTCTGTATTCGTTACTCTTGTTAAATAAGTTTTTACGGCATATTCTGGTAAAGTAGATCCCTCTTCTTTGGTTAGATAAATTTCATAATTGATATCTGCTCCTTGTGTTGTTGCTTTGATATCAAAATCGAATACTCCTTCTCCTGTTTTATCTAATTTTGTTCCTTTATCATCACTTGTTGGAAATGCATTCGTTAAATTTACTCCATTCTTTTCTGCTCTTTTTTCATCATAAATAAATGTTAATGTTCCTGTATGTAATGTATTCTCTGTTGTTCCTTGTCTTGAATACTGAAAGAAAGCAAAAGTTGTTCCTACTGTGATTAATACTAAGCTTAATACGAGTAGACATACAGCAATGAGTTCTTTTATATTTCTCTTTTTTTCCATATTTTAATCTCTCCTTTATTATTTATCTATTTCTATTATAAAACTACCCCCCCCCATGTCAACTTTTGGTTAATTTTTTACACTTGAAATGTGAATTTTACAATTTTTGACAAAAGAAAAAAGCGTTAGCACGCTTTTTAATCCATAATATCATTTATTTTTTCTTTAATATCTTCTTCATAGAAATTATAAGCACAACGAATCGTTATATAAATTGGGATCGCGGCAACGATTCCTAAAATGCCAAAGAAGGCACCACACACTGTAATCGAGAAGATAATAGCCACTGGATTTAAATGATTCGTCTTACCATAAATCTTGGGCGAAATAATATAACCATCTACATTAGAGAATATCGCAGCAATCAAGACACTTCCGATTAAAACCGGAACAGAAACAACCGATGCTGTAATAATTCCAATACAGTTACCAATAATACCACCGAAGTATGGAATGATAATTGAGATGGCCATGATAACCCCCATAATCATCCAGTTCGGATGTCCAATTAAACGGTACAATAGTGAATACTCTACTAAGGTTACCATCATGAGGATAAAGAAACCATGGAAATAGTTTCCAATCTCATGATCCAATTTCTGTACAAAATGCATATGACGTTTTGAAATACGAGAAAGAAATTTCTTAACACTCTCTCTAATCTTATCCATATCGAATAGCAAGTAAATTCCAACGACCAAGGAAATGAAGAGATTACCAAGCACATTGAAACTTTTCCCTAAAATATCAATGGTACCTGTTGAAATATAAGTCCCCACTTGTTCAATTAACTTATTTAAGATATCAGCAATTTTGATTTGCATATCGCCAAGATTAATATCGAATCTCGTGGAAATATCTTGAATAAATTGTGATAAGGAACTAGCGAATAGAAGTAATTGGTCATAAATCATTGGTAAAGTTAGCCATAGGATACCTACTACCACGACCATTAAGGTAACTAGGATAATGGCGATGGCTAAATTCTTTCGTACGCCTTTCTTCTCTAAGAATTTAACAAAAGGATCCAAGACGTAAGCAATGACAAAAGCAAGTAAGAATGGAAGCAATACATTGAATATTTTTAGTAGCCAACTTCCCCAATATTTGCTGGTATAGACAACAATACAAGCAAGAATGGCAACTAACAAGATATTAAGTAATTGATAATTGACTTTATTTTTATGCATATTTTTCACCTCTCTAAAATTATGGTAACAGGGCCATCATTGGTAAAGGATATTTTCATATCTGCACCAAAGATCCCCTTTTGAACAGGAACATACCTCTCTAGTTCCTGATTAAATAAATCGTACAACTTAGTTGCTTCTTTTCCATTTAAAGCTTGGATATAACTAGGTCTATTTCCTTTCCTTGTATCCGCATAAAGTGTAAACTGAGAAATGGATAAGATGCCTCCTTTGGTATCTAGCACCGAAAGATTCATTACACCTTTTTCATCATCGAAAATGCGTAAATTAATAATCTTTTGGACCATTCCTTTAATCTTTTCAATATCGTCCCCTTCCGTAAATCCTACTAATAAAAGTAAACCATGATCTATTTTCCCCGTTATTTTTCCATCCACTTTACAAGATGCTTCAAGGGATCTTTGTACAACTACTTTCATTAGTGAATAATCCTTTCTACATCCGTAATGTAACTTAATTTTCCTAAATCATTAAAAATACGGTTCAAATGGTCTACATCACGAACTAAAATATCTAATTCGTATACGTTGGCATCACTTCGATTAATGGTAAGTGCTCGGTCGAAGGCAGCATCTTGCATACTGATGTGTTGCATGATTTCCATTAGGTTATTGTCGAGTGAATTCGAGTGAATCACAATCGATGTTAAATAACGCTTTTGCACTGTTTGATTCCATTTTACACTTACAGTTCGATTTTCTAAACTTAGTAAATTATGACAATTGCTACGATGAACCGTGATTCCGTTTCCTTTCGTGATATAACCAATGATTTCATCTTGCGGAATCGGATTACAACAAGAAGCTAAATTAACTTTGACTTTGTCAATGCCTTCCACGATGATGTCAGCATCTTCCACTTTAGCAACTACTTTTTTGATTTTGTCTTGGGTCTCATTCTTTTTATACAGAATATTTAATACCGTGTTGACTTGAAACTTACCATTGCCAATATTGAGTTCAATATCTTCAAGTGAGTCTACTTTTAATTCTTTGATTAACTTTTCAATATTTTCATCGGTATAGAAATCACTATAACTAATTTTTCTTTTTCGAAGTTCCTTTTCAAGGCTGTCTTTGCCTCGTTCTATATGAACTTCTTTTTCACTTTTCGTAAAGAAAGAACGAATCTTGTTCTTTGTTTGCGAACATCTAGCAATCGATAGCCACTCTTTAGAAGGTCCTTTCGAATTTTTATTGGTATTGATTTTAACAATATCGTTATTTTGTAATTCGTAATCCAAAGGCACAATACTATTGTTGACAATGGCTCCTACCATAGTATCTCCTACTTTGGTATGAACACGGTATGCAAAATCGATGGGAGTGGCTCCTTTTGGTAGTTCAAAGACGTCTCCTTTAGGTGTGAACACATAGATACTATTTTCTTCCGACTCTTCTTTGATGGTATCAATCACTTCTTCACTATTTAGTTTATCGTTGGAAGAATCGATAATGGCTTTAAAGAACTGTAGCTTTTGTTCCGTTGTATTCTTAAATACTTCGGAAGCATTTTTATGTTCCTTGTAGGCCCAATGGGAAGCAATTCCGTTTTCCGCTACTTCATCCATGGCATGGGTTCGAATCTGAATTTCAAAAAGATAACCATCGACACCAAACACCGTGGTATGTAAAGACTGATACATGTTGGCTTTTGGCATTGCAATATAATCTTTGAATCGTTTTGGATAAGGACGGTACTTCGAATGAATGAGTCCTAAGGCCATATAACATTCTTGTTCGGTATCGACAATAACACGAAGGGCAAAGAGATCATAAATATCACTAAACTTTTTCCCTTTATCCAATTTGTTATAGATACTGTAAATACTTTTAGCACGTCCCTTAATTTCATGTTTAATGTGGTGTTCTGTCAAAAGATTGCTGACGCTTTCAAGCATTTCGTTTACGGTATTATCGCGTTCAAGTTTGGTATTATTTAACTTTTCTGCAATATCGTAAAAGACATCGGGTTTTAAATAACGAAGCGATAAGTCTTCAAGTTCACTTTTAATTTTATGAATTCCTAAGTGATGAGCAATTGGTGCTAAAATTTCTAACGTTTCTTTAGCCACCAATTTTTGCTTGTCTAGTGGAAGTGCATAAAGGGTCCGCATATTGTGAAGGCGTTCAGCTAATTTGATGATGATAACACGAACATCTTCACTCATTCCAACCACAATCTTTTTGTAGTATTCAATTAAATATTCGTTTTCGACGGAAAAGTTTAATTGTCCTAATTTGGTAACCCCGTATACGAGTTTTGCTACCTCAGGTCCAAACTTTTCTTCTACTTCTTCCCTAGTGGTATCCGTCTCTTCTAACACATCGTGTAAGAGTCCTGCTTTTATTGCTGTACTATCTGCATACACCGTTGTTAGAATGATGGCTACTTCTAGTGGATGGGTAATAAATGGTTCTTTATTCTTACGAAACTGTCCCTTGTGCTTTTCGTAAGCAAAATGGTACGCTTCTTCGATTTGTTTAACTTCATCCTCTTCCTCGATGTAGGATCTAACACGTTTCAATAAATCATCAAACGTATGGACTTTCTCTTTACTCATAAATATCACCTCTTGTCTTAGATCGAAACTTCTTCTTTTGAATAAAGATCTTTTTTCATGTTCTCTTCTTTTGGATCAAATTTTAAAATATCATTTACCATTTCACCTAAAGTTAAATGATGACTTCTACTCCACTTTTCTCTTTTTAACGTATCCCAAATGAATTCAACCGATACTTCCCTACATCCTTTTTCTTTTAATTCCCGTTCTCTACATTTTAAGGCCGGAAGTAAATGATGATACAACTCTATAATATTTTTAAATTCCATATCCATAGAAGTGAACCTCTTCTCTAATTTAATTATAAAACAATTTATTAGGATAGAAAAGTAAAAATCCATGAATCTATTCTTATTTTACTTTTCTTTTGGTCTTTTTATTAGAAATAAAATGATTTTCTTTGATGTAAACTCCGATTACGAAAAGAAGGGTTATTCCTGAGATGATTTTTCCTTCTTTAAATAAAGGAGCTTGATAACTAATTTCAATTTTATGGCTTCCTTCAGAAATAGGAAAGCCTAAGAAAGCCGTATTTACGATTTCATAAGGCGTATTAACACCATCTACTAAAACCGTAAAGCCAGCATCATACGGAATACTTGTAATAAAATAACTATTCTTTTTAGCAGTAATTGTACCTTCAATATAGTCCTCTTTTACTTCTATATTTTCCATTGGAGTAATTCGTTTTTGATAATTGGTAAGCAAATTCATATCTAGTAAATAGGTTTTAACATTGGTTAACTCATAAGCTCCTTTTGTAAAAGTCAAAGTCAAAGAAGATAAGTCATCATTACTTCCTAAAGGATAATAGAAAGTATGATTCCTGTTTCCATAGGTATAAAGATCACAACTTTCTTGATTCGTAACACCGTTAATCTCAATGATTCGACGGTCACTTTCTTTACAAGCAGAATCCTTGGTTAAATCGAAAGAAAGAAGTAAAACTTTATCTTTGATGTTTTTGTTAAGCGACACTTTCTTTGTCTCTTTATCGTTTAAAATGATATGTAATCCTTCAAGTTGTTCACTAAGTCCTAAATCTACTTCTTGTAAATGTTGGGTGAACGAAGTGTTATAGACGGTATCAACCACCGCATACTCAAGAAGCGTTGCTATGTTATCCGTATATTTTAGAGAATTAAAAAGCGAAGTTGGAAACAGCTGATCACTAGCATAGAACAAAGGAAGGACTTGATCACTTTGATATAGATTTAGGCTACTTCCTTCTTCTTGTAAGGTATAACCTAACGGAGTATTTTCAGCAATCACATATTTTACACCCATGTAAGATAAGAAAAGTGGATTGAGACTATTTGCTAACATTAAATAATTTTCTTCACTTTGAGGATTTTTCATAATATCAAAATAGAATTTACGATAAGATGGATTTTGAACTGAGCCATAAAGTGAAGTGGTATAGTAATTGGAAGAATAGACCTGATTCATGGTATGAAAGACATCGTATACCGTGTTCATTCGGTAAAGTGAATTATCTTTGGTCTCCGTTTCCATCACAAAATCCCGAATTTCATTTTCTTCATAACTTGTATTCGTATCCATTGAAACATAGGCTTCACTTCGATTGATTACAATACAAAGAGGAATTGTAATTAGTAAAGGATAAATGAGAAAGCATTCATATTTTTTCTTCTTTTGATAAAAGACAAGAGCTAAATACGTGAAAATTACATCAAAAATAAACAGAATAAGATAATTTTGATCTAGCATATGTGTAAAAAAGACAATTAAAATAGGAATTAAAAGAAGTAGTCCTACTCTTTTCCAAGGAAGGGTTTCCTTCTTTTTTTCAAGTTTTTCTAAAAAGCAAGCTGTTAGTAAAAGCACTAGTGGAATAAACGGAATAAAGACTTTTCCTCTTATATAAAGTCCACCATTTAATAGATAAGAAATCAAAGGAATAGTTAAGAGAACTACTAAGGAAATAGAAAGTACTTTCTCTTCTTTTTTAGAAGAAAATAGGCTAACTATTAAAGCAAGGAGACAAAGAAGGGATAAGCCCATGGTATAGGAATGATACAAAAGATTCCATCCACTTAAATCGGGTAAAAGAGAAGTAATAGGAAATGCTTTTTCCATACCACTTCTTCCACTCATAATAGAAGAAAAGGCTGGAAGCAAAAGGAAGGAAGCAAGAAGGATACCTAATCCCATCGCTAGTAAAAGATAGACAAATTCTTTTTGAAATAACGTTTTTAATGTTGTTTTTTTATCTTGGTATTTTAAATAACTATAATAGAGAACAAGAACAAATAGACAAGGAATTCCATAATAGAAACTGGTTAAAAAAATAAGAAAAGTAGAAATCGTTAATAACGTTGTTTTATGATTCCGAAGGAAGGATTCTACTCCATAAAAGCCTAAGATTAGAAATGGAAAATAATTGACAAACATGAACTGTTTATGAAAGTGATATAAAAGTGGACTGGCCGTTAAAAATAAAAGAGATGTTACTAACGCAATAGGAGAAGGGATTTTTTTATGTTCTAAAAAGAAATAGAAAAAGATAACGGTTCCTAAATAAGTAACAATATTAATGATTTGTAAATACGTCGTCATCGAAAGAAAAGGAAAACAAAAAGACAACAGTAACCAAGGCGAAAAAAGTCCATAATAGGCTAATGAAAAAAGATTGATGCCGCTTCCCAAATGAAGGAGAAAATTAGGAAATAAATGTCCCGTTTCATAGAAAAGACTCCTAAAATAGGTAGCAAAAGTAAGATGTTGATTGAACCAATCGATATCGGATCCAAAAAGATAATATCCTCCTTTGGTACCTATAATCAGTAAAAGTCCAATGGTAATAATTAAAAGTACATTTAAATATTTTTTCTTCATTTTTACCTTCCTCCTTGTGCTAAGGAACCTTCCTAATTCATATCTTTATTATATACTAGTTTTCTTCTTTTAAGGAAGCGATTTTATGACAAAAGAGAAATTTATACAATCGACTTTAATCTTGATGGTAGGAGGTGCTATCACCAAGTTTTTAGGCATGTTTATAAGAGTGGTTATGACAAGACTAGTTGGTCTTGAAGGAATAGGACTCTATATGCTCATCTTCCCTACTTTTTCCCTTTTTATGACGTTATCCCAATTAAGTATGCCTACAGCCATTTCTAAAATTGTCTCTGAAGATACACATAATAATAAGAAAGTCGTTTTTACAGCGATTCCGGTCGTTATCGTATTTAATCTCTTTTTAATTGGACTTATTTTAATTCTGGCTCCTTATATTAGTAACTATTTTTTAAAAGAACCTAGAAGTTATCTTCCTATTTTATCGATTGCTCTAGTTATTCCCTTCGATGCCTTATCCAATTTATTAAGAGGTTATTTTTTTGGAAAACAGAAAATGCTTCCTCACGTTATATCCCACATTTTAGAACAAATTATAAGGCTTTTACTAATTCTCTTTATTACACCTTATCTGCTCTCCATCGATGTTAGTTATGCTGTATCCGGATTAGTGCTTGTCAATATGGCAAGTGAACTTTTATCAATCAGTATCCTTTTCTTCTTTTTACCTAAAAACTTTAGTCTAAGTAAGCAAGACATCACACCTAGTAGAAAAAATTTAAAAGATATTTTAGATATTGCTCTACCTACCACGGGAGGAAGATTAATTGGTTCGATTGGTTACTTTTTGGAACCCATTATTCTTACCTCTTCTCTCCTTATGGCAGGATACTCCAACGAATATATTGTTCTTGAATATGGAGTGGTCTCAGGATACGTCATGCCCTTACTATTAATGCCTGGATTTTTTACAAATGCCATTAGTAATGCTTTACTTCCGGTGATTTCAAAAGCTCATGCCAAAGGAGAAAATAACTATATCAAAAAGAAAATTAAACAAGCTATTTTCTTTTCGTTATTAATAGGAGTACCCTACACTATTATCTTGATGCTTTTCCCTAACTTCTTCTTACAACTTTTCTATCATACTAGGGAAGGAGTTCCTTATCTTCTTTCCGTTGCTCCCGTCTTTCTTCTTTATTACATCCAAGCACCACTTGCTGCAAGTATGCAATCGATGGATTTATCTAAAGAGATGATGTACGACAACTTAAAAGGAATCATTGTCAAGACCATACTTCTCTTTGTTGTAAGTCTATGTCATATTGGTATGTATTCCCTACTCATTGCCACTTCCATGAGTGTTTTAATCACTACCATAGGTCATATTCGTCATTTAAAAAAAGTACTCCATTAAAAAAGGCTCACCATTGATGAGTCTTTATACTATATTTGCTTTCTATAGTTTTTATAGAAAGTCTTAATGATTTTACACAGCTAACCGCTTAGGATCCTATAAGAGCAAGCACTAGCCGGAACGCGCCACCGATAGCCGGAGCGCCGGTGCTAGAGTTGAAGCTGAACACACCTGCGTGCGTACTATCATCATAGTAGTCGCCACGAGTGGACCACGGTCTCGCAGAGCTTACATAAATATGATAATCTCCATACCAAGTTGAAGTTTCTGATAATGCATGACCGTAGCAAATTATTCCATTACATGCTTTTGCAACATCATTCCCACTATACGAATCATAATACTTAGCTTCTGGTATTTTGTTACCTTGAGCTTCGCCAGAAACAAATCCAGATGATGCTACTATAATTGGTTTCCCTGAATTGCTACTATCTTCCAAAACACCCATTACTCTTTCCCAGGCATTACCACTCATATCATACACTCCTGTGATATTTCCTGTCGTAGATGCCTTTTGTCCTTGTAATGTATCATAGGTGTTTTTATTACAGGTGTTAGTACCCTTTCTTGCATTTGCCGCATCCCCTGCTATTCCTGTTATACAATTCGAACAGTTATTATTATATACTTCTTTGTCATTTTCTCCATAGGTGTCATTTCCATATTTTCCATACTTACTTTGAGATAAGTAGGCAACGGAACCCCATTCACTATCTTTACTCATATGCGTATCTATTTTTTCACCTTTAAATCCATAGGTTGATGCCTTTGTTGAATTCATACTTAATGAAGCATAGAAAGCATTTGATATATTTATCCATCTCCATGATACTACTCCTGGTTTTATTACTGGAGTTAAATTCGAATTATTAGCAGGTCCATCATTAAATATTTGTTCTTCATTGCTTGTTTCAAACTTTCCATACCAGAATCCTGTTAATTCATCACTTCCAAAAGTAAAGGCTGGATGCATTTTATAATTATTTTCATCACTTACTTTGCTGCTTGTTCCATTGATAAAGTTGATTTCTATTTCTCCAGGTTTATTTATATTTTGTCCTATTGTTTCCATATTAGTATAGTTATATTCATATCTTGGTATCCATACCCACATGGTATTAATGTCATCCATCTCTATTGGAGTATCTGGTACCGCTTTTTGATATGTTTCTCTTTGTTTAGTTCCGCCATCTTCATCTAATCCAATGGTTACAGCATTCGCCCATTCTTGATTACAGTAATTGTACCAATTGGCTGTGTTAGCATTCGCTTTCTTCCAGGTTCCTTCTTCATCAGAAATTGGAAAAGCATTCGTCAGACTTACTCCATTTTTGTCTTTTCTATTTTCATCATAAATAAAGGTTAATGTTCCTGATTCTAATTTATTTTCGATTTGTCCTTGTTTTGAATACTGAAAGAAAGCAAAGGTGGTTCCTATTGTAATTAAAATAAGACTCAATACAAGTAAACAAACTGCAACTAGTTCTTTCTTAGTCCTTTTCTCTTCCATAACTTCACTTCTCCTTTTATTATTTATAGTTTCCATTATAGTTTGTTTTTATTATTAAAACTTCAAAATTAACTAAAAAGAAACTGTTTTTATTCTATGTTTACAATTTTATTATAAAACTACCCCCCCCCACGTCAACTTTTTGTTAACTTTTTACACTTGAAATGTACACTAAATTTGCAGTGGTAAGCTAAAAGTAGACAATCAGAGGGGGTATGTAGACAAGCAATTATTTTATCTACGCAATTAAATTTTATAACATAAAAAAACGTATGCAAATTACATACGTTGACTAAAATCGATCGCTGGTTTCTGGTTTGTTTTTCTTAAATCCATCACATCATAACTATTTTCTTTTAAGATATCCGCTTCTAAAAGACGTTCTTTCTTTTTACCAAGTCCAAAACTAATAAGCGATAAAAGAGCAAAAATAATAGGTCCATAGACAATAAAATAATTATCACTTTCAAAAGTTAATCCATCTTTAATGACATAATAAATCGTAACGATATCAAATACAACTGTAACCAAACTAGTTAAAGCATAAAAGAAACGACATTTACGAATGCGTTTCGATAAAGTATGAAAACAACGTAAAAGAATAGTTAAAGGAATTAAAGCAACAAAAACATAAATAAATACCATATAGTCATTTGGATTAATGTCCATCTTTATTCCTCCTATTCTATTACTAGAATAGCACCTTTTTTTAAATTAATCAATCATTGATTAAATCTTTTTGCTTAATGACAAATAACTTTTTTTCACGATAAAAACCATAGAATATTTCATTTAATGAAAGATGATCTCGTTTTAATAGTTTTAACAACCACTCTTTATTTTTTCCTAATTGACGCAAGGTATCGTATTCAATTTCTCCATCTAGAATGAGCGGAAGTGGATAATCTCCTTGAATTGTTCTGTCTTTTTTAAAAATTGAGAGTTTTCCACTTGTTTCTAGAATCGCAAAATCCACGGATTCAATCGACCTGATATGTTCTTGTCTTAGTTGCGTTAATAAATCATCTAAATTATAACGTTGCTTAACCATTTCTTTAAAATTAACTCTTCCCCGGTTGATAATGACTGAGGGCTTTCCATCAAATACTTCTCTTATTTTGCTACTTTTTAGAGAAACAAAAGAAATAAGAACTTGAATACCTACTAACAAAAGAATAGGAAGTACCGATAAAAAAATGGATTCATCCCGGTTATCTATTGAAATAGCTGCTAACTCTGCAATTAAAATAGAAACAATCAAATCGACAATGCCCAACTGCCCTACTTCTCTTTTTCCCATTAAACGATAGATAATAATAATTAAAATATAAAACAAAGCTGTCCTTGCAAGCACAATAAAATAGTCCATAATCTCACCTACTTCTAGTATGGAAAAAAGCATAATATTTTATTCCTCGCATAAGATTTAGTAGAGGTGCTTTATGAATTTAATAAATTATTTAAAAGGACTACTATGGACGTTTGTTTTAATGGTTTTACTTTCTTTATGGGTGACCTTATTTTATTATTATCATATCTTAAATAGTTCTTTATTGAATATCTTATATCTATTTATTCCAGTCCTTACCTTATTTATAGGAGGTTTTGTTGTTGGAAGGAATTCAAAAGAAAAAGGATTTTTGGAAGGATTAAAATTAGGGCTTATTTATCTTGTCATAGTAACGCTTATTAGTTTTCTAGTATTTCATACTTCCTTTCAAGGAAAAATGATACTCTATGATCTCATTTTACTTCTTACTTCAATGCTAGGAAGTATGATGGGCATTAATTTTCGAAAACGTAAGTAAAAACCTTCCCTAAAAGAGGAAGGTTATTTTTTATCCATTATTAGGAATATGCCAAGTTATTTGATTAGGATTTACATTTTCAATGTCTAAATGCCATTCAAGTATATGATTCCCATTTGGAGGTACAGTAATTGTATCAAATTTTTTACTGTCAAGATATTCTTTTTCTGTACTAAAAATATCTAAAGTAAAGTTTTTTAATTCTAGAGGAGTATTGTCATGATTAGCTATCAATACGTAAACATCACTTGTTTTATCATCATTATATTGAACAATTGTGCCTGTTTCCCAGCCATTCTCCCTTTTTAAAGTAAAATCTTCTTCTGTTATAGTATCTGAATTGGTATTTGAAGGAGTAGTTTCTTGAGGTTGATTCATGGATGGTTGATTTATATATGGATTGTTATCATTCGAAGGTGTTTCAGTTACTGATTTATTATTCATTAATAAATAAACTCCTAGTACAATTAAAATAAGCGCTAAAAACAAAACAAGGAACAAATATTTATTTTTTTCTTTCATCTCAAACTTCTCCTTTTAACAAGATGGCCAAGACCAATTGTCGTCGGCACAATCACCATAACAATTTTTATATACGTCATATGAAGCAGGAGCCTCCCAACATGCGTAACCACCATCTCCAGCCGTACGTCCTCCAAAGCAGCAGTGTGTTCCACCACCTCCGCCAGAACTTTCACACGCATGAGTATTACAGCTAGATGATCTACTAGTTGATCCGCAAGAAGAAGCGAAGAAAGAATCATATTTTGTACCACTTTGATACTGAGTTCCACCATCGCAGTCTCGATCACAGCTACTCCAGCCGCCCCATGAGGTAGTCGTTTGAGAACAATATTTATATACATTATAAGAAGAATTATAACTTCCAATGTTTCCTGCTTGATCTTCTACAAAAGCATAAAAGGTAGTACTTCCTCCATCATAATCACGTCCAGTACTTAGAGCACGACTTATATTAGAATAAGCAATCCAGTTACAATTGTTCACATTTGGTGAAGTTTGAATACACATACGTGTAACTCCAGGAACTGCATCTGTAGCATTTACCGATAAATTTGCAATGTTTGTATGGTATCTTGTATCTTGTGAAGAAACCGTTAAATGTACTACTGGAACGGTTGTATCAATTCGAACTGTTTGGTTGGCAGGACAAGTTGTTTCGTTACCAACCTTATCTCGTACCACACCCGGTGATTCCTTGGTCGAATCGATATCTGTATTAATAACTCTCGTAACATTTGCTGCACATCCACTTCCTGAATCACTACAAGTACCTAAAAGAGTTCTACTGGTATTAATCCAGGTACTGTCTCCTCCAGAAGAGACACAAGAAGGATTGGTTTGATCTACCGATACAGTATAATCGATTGCTGTACTTTTATTACCAAAATTATCAACTGCCCTTACATATACTTTTTGATTAAAGTCATGTGAACCATTATTTAATTTTGCTAATAAATCTTTTTGTGTAATCGAATCACTTGTCGTATAGGTCCATAAGTTACTATTGTTCGGTTGATTTGAAAATGAGTATTCATATCCTTTTACACCTGAACCCATGGGTCCATCTGTAGCATTAAAAATTTGATATACATCATTTTTAGTCCAACCTCCATTATAAATCGTTCCTGATAAACTATTTTCTCTTAACACCACATTAATCATATTAGGAGATGTAACATCGAGCACTTTAACTTCAATACTAATGGGCTCTGCATTTAAATAATAATAAGTTAACGTATAAGTCGTTAAAACATTTGTATCGATATAGCTAGGAGTCGATCCTATATCACTTCGAACAAGTTCGCCATCATAATAATAGGATGCAAAAGGGGCTATAAAAGGTTCCCCTTGAATTACTTCATAGTAGGTTTTATCAATGGTTAGATACCCATCTTTTCTACTACCTATACCACTTCCATTGCCCTCTTCTTGACTCGAAGAAAAATCACAAGAACTATCACTCTCATAATTATCACATTTAAGACAGGTTAAATAATCTAATTTATCCCCTTTCGTTACTTCTACATAACCTATACAATTTTTCTTAGAAGTACTTTGTGGTTGATCAATATATTTCAAATTAACCAAATTTGATAAATCGACTTTTCCCTTATCTCCTTCACTAATGGGAGTTAAAGTATGATGATCCATATAGTAGTCTCTTCCTGCTAATTCCACTAAACGCGTAAGATTAGAATAATACCTTTGATCAACATCTCCAAAAGAAGCAGATAACGCAGGAATAGCAATCAAAGCAATCACTCCTAAAATAACAATAACTCCTAAAGTTTCTACTAATGTAAATCCTTTTTTATTTAGATGCATATGAACACCCCTATTCTCTATATTAATCTTATTGTAACATTACTTAATCTCTATAGTCAACAAAATAAAAAACAAGTTTTAACTTGTTTTAAACAAAAAAAGTCCAAAGGGGCGATGTTATCAACGATAAAACCTGCACCCATGTACAGGTGGGTGTCCATACGTCACCTTTAGGATCCCTAATCACAAGTGAAAAGGTCTTCAACACCGGTAACTGATCCGGACTCCCGTATCGTTATTTTAGTCGGTTTTATATTGGATAACAAACGAATCCCTTTAGACAATATTATTATATCATATCTCTTTTAAAAAATACTACTATTTCTTCACTTTCTTTTTAAGATTGAACAAAGATCTTTTTTATTCATACACTATAATAGGTGAAAAATATGTATTTTGTCGATCATGATGTTTCGCTTTATTATGAAAAATACGGAAATAGCAAAAAAACTTTACTGATTCTTCCTGGTTGGGGAGAAACAAGAAAAACATTTTCTTTCTATATCGATTTTTTAAAAAAAGACTATACCGTCTATATCTTTGATTATCCGGGATTCGGCAATACCAAGTTCCCTTCCCACGATATGACGATCTATGACTATGCACTTTTAATAAAAGATTTTATCGAACAAGAAGAAATCCTTAATCCTTCTTTTCTTACCCATTCTTTTGGTGGTAGAATTGCCATTTTACTTCTAGGTTATTATCACATCAAAGGAAATCAATTAATCTTAGTCGATAGTGCAGGTCTTCTTCCTAAGAAAACCTTCTTTCAAAAGTTAAAGAGTAAATTCTACCAAGGATTAAAAAAAGTAGGAAAAGTTCTTCCTAAAAAAGTAAGAAAAGCCTATTTAGAAATGCTTTTAAAGAAATTTGGTTCCACGGATTATGTAAGTCTTCCTAGTGATATGCGAAAGACATTTCAAAATGTGGTAAGAGAAGATCTTTTTCCTTATCTAAAAGAAATAAAGATTCCTACCCTATTAATATGGGGTGAAAAAGATAACTCAACACCTTTAGAAGATGGAAAGAAAATGAAAGCAGAAATTCCTGATTCTGGACTCGTTTTAATTGAAGGTGCAGGACATTTTCCTTATTTAGAAAACCCCTATTATGTATTCAAGATTATTAGAACCTTTTTAACGTAAGGTTCTTTTCTTTTGATTGTTCTTGTGATACAATAAAAGCATTTCTGAAAGGAGGATACCTATGAACTTAGAATTCATTAAAAAAACTTTGGAAATCTTATCTTTGAACGATTATAAGATAGATGATCATAAAAAAGACATCATTCTTAGCCAAAATCCTTCTATTACCATTAATTATATATCAAATAGTTCTATTACAATGAGAGGAAAACTTCCTTACGATTTACTTTCAAAAATAGAGTATCAATTTAATATACGCTTTTGGGAAATTTGTAATAAAACGTATTGTATATGCATCGGTGATTGGGGCGAAGAACCAGAAAACTTATTAATTTTTTTATCTTGCCTTAAAGATTATTTTAATCCAGATACAAAAATGCCGACTAATATTTCTAATCTAGATAGAAATCTTAAAGAAGTAATAAACTTTCTTGCCAATCAAATGAATCTTGCTCTTTCGCTTGATGAGTGGTTAACGTCTTCATCCATGTCTAAAATACAAGAAAGTATCGAAGAAGATAAAAGTACGATTTTTGGAAGATATTTTCGAAATGCTTTAACAGATTTTGATCAAATGGTAAACCCTTCTTATATAGATGCAAAGGATTTTTTAAAAGACTATATCGATGGCAAAGGAAAGATTAAATTCCATTGGAGTGACATGGGAGAAAAAGGCATCGTATCTTTTTCTTATCACGATTCTAAAAAAGGCATTAAAACTGCTTTTGAAAGATCTGCTGATTGTTTTCAATGTTATTTATCCGTTTCGCAAAGAGCTAATCAAGAATACCAGATAACACATCAAATCACCAAAGAAGATGGAGAAAAAATATGTGTCTACAGAAAAGACAATGAAAAAATAGAAAGACGGGTCTACCAACTTACTTATGGTACTTTTGCTAAAGACGAAAACGCTCCATTCTATCCTGCTCCTAAACCCAATCGGCCTATGACTCCTTTAGAACGAGATCAATTATATGACCAACTAGTACAAGTTAAGAAAATAATCGATGAAGATGTAATGACCAAGGTTCAAGAAAATCCTGCTTTACAGTATGTGTATCGTAACCCTAAAGTGAGAAGTAAAAAATCTACCTCTTAATTAGATTGTTATTATCGATAAAAACATTTCAGAAAGGAGAATCCTATGCAAATCGAAATCATCCAACAAATTTTAAAACTCTTATCATTTAAGGACTACACTATAGATGCCATACAACAAAAAGTAATTATAGAAGAGGATCCTCGTGTAATCATTACCATAGATGATAAAAACATCGTAATTATGAATGAAAACATTCCTTTAGAAGTGATTTCTAAGATAAAAAGATATAGTCAAAATAAAATCTTCTTTAGTGAACTCTTAGGAAAAGGATGCTATACCCATATTACGGATAGCATTAAAAGTATTTTAATTATTTTGTCATATCTTAAAGATTATTATGACGAGATGGAAGGAAAAGACGCTACTTGTGTTCAAAAGATAGATGAGAATAAAACAAAACTAAATACCTGGCTATTAGAGCAAATGAATCCTTCGCTTACACTCGATGAATGGTTAAATACACAGTCCATGGATGTGGTAAAAAAAAGTATCAAAAACGATAACCGTACTACACTTGGAAGATATTTTCGAAAGACCTTAACGGACTTTGATAAAGCAGTTAATCCTTATCTAGACGCAAGTATTTCTTTAAAAGATTGTTTAGATATAGAAAAAATAGCCGATTTTGATTGGAATAAAGAAGGTATTTTGTTGCTTGGCTTCACGAACCTTGAGAGTAATATCAAAACACGATTTCTTCGATCAAATTTACGCTTTTTGTGTCATTTTTCTATGGCTACAGATCCGAATCATAAAATTGAATTAGCGCATGATATTGTCACAGTACGTGGCGAAAAAGTAATCTTTTATTTAGAAAATAACGAACAAAAAGAAGAATATACCTATAATCTTACTGAGGGCACTATCGAAAAAGATGGAGTTGGTACCGATTCATTTCCATCTAGACCTATGACTCCTTTAGAGCGAGATCAACTATATGACCAATTGGTACAAGCTAAAAAAATGATTGATGGAAACTTGATTCCAAAAATTCAAAAAGAAAATCCTGCTTTACAGTATGTGTACCGTAATCCTAAAACAAACAAAAGACCTACATCGTAGGCCTTTTAAAATGTAATTTTTTCTTTGATATAATCTACCACTTCATCGAGCGGTAACGTAATTTGTTCCATAGTATCACGGAAACGAAGGGTAACCGTGTTGTTATTAATCGTTTCATCATCAATGGTAATCGCAAAAGGTGTTCCAATGGCATCTTGTCTACGGTAACGTTTTCCAATATTTCCTGCTTCATCGTAGCTCGTCATAAAATGTTTACTTAACATCGTATAGATTTCAGTTGCTTTTTCACTATGGAATTTCTTAACAAGCGGAAGGACTGCTACTTTGTATGGAGCAAGGAATGGATGAAAGTGCATAACTTCTCTAGTAGAGCCATCTTCCAAAGTTTCTTCTTCATAACATTGGTCAAGAATGGCTAGGACAAGACGATCACATCCAACCGTGGATTCAATAATATAGGGAATATATTTTTCGTTCGTATCGGGATCCAAATACGCTTGTGATTCGGTCGAATATTCTTGGTGACGGCTTAAATCGTAATCCGTACGGTTATGCGTCCCATTGATTTCGCCCCAACCGAAGTTAAATTCGTATTCGATATCACACGCTTCTTTGGCATAATGAGCAAGTTTTTCATGATCGTGATAACGAAGTTTTGCTTCAGGCAAACCTAAATCCATAAAATATTTTTTGGCATATTCTTTAAAATATTGGTAGAGCTCACTATCAGTTCCTTTTTTGCAGAACGTTTGGTATTCCATTTGTTCAAACTCAATGGTTCTAAAGGTAAAGTTTCCAGGGGTAATCTCGTTACGGAAGGCTTTTCCTACTTGACCAATACTAAATGGAAGTTTAGACCGTGTAGATCGAGCTACATTTAAAAAGTTGACGTACTCTCCTTGCGCATTCTCGGGACGAAGATAAATTTTATTTTTACTGTCTTCGGTAACCCCACGATAGGTTTCAAACATCAAATTGAATTGACGAATTGAAGTAAAATCACTTTTACCACATTTGGGACAAGGTACTTGATGTTCTTTGATATAAGCCATCATTTCGTCCTGTGTCATACCATCGGCATGAGCAGAGGAATCAAAATCATCGATTAAGTTATCGGCACGATGGCGCATCTTACAATATTTACAATCAATTAAAGGGTCTGAGAAACTTGCCACATGACCACTTGCTTCCCATACTCTTGGATGCATGAGAATAGCCGCATCCACTTCATAGGCATTGGGACGTTCTTGAATAAATCTTTTACGCCACGTATCTTTAATGTTGTTTTTTAATCTACTTCCTAAAGGACCATAATCCCAAGTATTGGCAAGTCCTCCATAGATTTCACTTCCTTGGAAGATAAATCCGTACTGTTTACAGTAATTGACTAACTTTTCCATTGTTATTTTTCCCATGGTATCCCTCCTAATACTGAATATCCCAGACAACTAAATGTTTGGCAGGACGTCCACATACCACACAATTATCGTCAATAGGTTCAGCATCTTCTAAAATACAACGTGCTTTCGTTCCTTTGATTTCTTTCATCTTAACTTCACATGCTTCATCTCCACACCACATCGCTTTAACGAATCCTGGATGCGTATTGATAATGTTTTCGACTTCCTCAAAACTATGTGCTTCAAAGGTAAGACTATTTCTTCTATCTAGTGCACGATTATACATTTCTTTTTGCATTTGATCTAAAAGTTTTAAAACGACTTCTGCTATATTTTCGTCTTTTGCTACTTCGATCTTTTCTCTCGTGTCTCTTCGAACTAAGGTAACAACTCCTTTTTCAAGGTCACGGTCTCCTACTTCAATACGAACGGGAATGCCATTGACTTCGGCTTCCGCAAACTTGAATCCTGCAGACTTCTCACTTCGATCGACGGAATAGATGATGCCTTTTTCTTCCAACTGACTTGCTACTTGATCGATATAGTTATTAACCGTATCGCTTTCTTTAATCGGAATAATGATAACGGGTTTAGGAGCAATTTTAGGTGGTAATACTAATCCATTATCATCACTATGCACCATGATGAGTCCGCCAATCATACGAGTCGATACACCCCACGATGTTTGATAAGCATATTGCCAATTGTTGTTTCGGTCTAAGAATTTAATATCATAAGCTTTCGAAAACTTTTGTCCAAAATAATGACTGGTTCCGGATTGTAAAGATACCCCATTATACATTAAAGCTTCTACCGTTAAAGTGTATTCAGCTCCCGCAAATTTTTCTTTTTCCGTCTTTCTTCCCGTGATGACTGGAATCGCTAAATATTCTTCAAAAAACTTGCGATAGATTTCTAACATGCCTCGGGTTTCTTGCTCTGCTTCTTCGCTTGTTTCATGAATGGTATGACCTTCTTGCCACAAGAATTCTCTTCCTCGTAAAAAAGGACGTGTTTCTTTCTCCCAACGAAGCACATTGCACCACTGATTATACTTGACCGGTAAATCACGATAACTTTTTACTAAGGTACTATAGTAATCACTAAAAAGGGTTTCGGAAGTTGGACGAATACACATCCGCTCCTCTAGTTCTTTGTCTCCCCCTTTGGTAACCCAGGCTACTTCAGGAGCAAAACCATTGATTAAGTCTCCCTCTTTACGCATCAAATTTTCTGGAATTAGTAAAGGCATACAAATATTTTGATGACCACTTTTCTTAAACATGCCATCCAATACTTTTTGCATGTTTTCCCAAAGCGCATAACCATTGGGTTCCATTACTATACAACCTTTTACATTGGAATAAGATGCTAAATGTGCTGCTTGTACCACATCGGTATACCATTTAGCAAAGTCTTCATCCCGGGACGTAATACTCTTATTTTTCATATGTTCCTCCTAAAAAAATAAAAAGATCCTTACTTTTTTTGTAGAGACGAAATAACTTCCGCGGTTCCACTCTACTTATTCTATTAAGAATCTCTTTTTCTATATTGCTGATAGGTTTCCAAGCCCGTCATCGCATCAGTTACTAACATTTTATTATATTCTTTTGTTTTAGTCAAGCGAACAATTCCTTTTTATTTTAAGACTAAATGTTTTGCTTTCCATGTTTCAAACTCCACTCCTTCTTCTTCGGTTTCAATCTCCTCGTGATAATAATGCTTGGTAAACTCACCACAAGAACTGCCTACTTCCTTTCCAGGAGGGCTATAAGTTTTAATCCGTAAAGAAGGTATCTCTTTTTGAATCGAATAAACCCAAGATGTTTCGTTTTGGCTTCGTTCTAGTTCATGAATGGGATTAAAGCGAATGAATTTAATGGAAATCGGATATTGTTTTAATAAAGAAATCATAGCTTTCCGTTCCTCTTCTGTATCATTAACATTCGCAATTAAGGTGTAATGTATCTCCGTTGGATCTGTGGTTCTATGTAACCATTTATATTCACTTACTAAATCTGGCATTTGTTGAAAAGAAAAGCGATAGTCCATTAAAGACTTTAGAGCGTCTTCTACTGTTACTTTAGTACTGGGAATCAACTCTTTTCTTCTTTCATCAATTGGGGTATGAAGTGAAAAATGTACCTTCAAAGGAATTCCTAATTTCAATACTAAATCATTTAACTTTTTCATGTTATCGTTTGGCATCATGGTTGAAATAGCATATCCTATATGACGATAACCTAAGACTTCTTTTAAATAAGATTCTATCTTGTATACTTCTTCAATGAGTTCTAAATTTAAAAGCGGTTCTCCTACACCCATAAAAGAAATCAATAAATTTTCTTTAGAGGTTCTTCTTTTTCCATCGATAGTTAATGTATCGATAAGACAAGGGATAAAATAATCTACCGTAATCGGTACCATCTCTTTATTTAGTCCTTTATTCGTCAAATGACACATTTTACATCCCAACGAACAAAAATGATGCGTAGGCACACAAACGACATCTTTATCTTCCTTATTAAATAATAAAGACATTTCTATTATTTTTTTATCTTCTTCATAGACACTTTTTAAAGTACCATCATGAAAATCTTGAAATACACCTAATTTATGCATATCTTTACTTCCCTTCTCCTTCATTATAGAAAGAATAAATCAAAAACTAAAATTATTTTTTGGTGAGTCCTCTTTTTTGATATACAAATCTTTGCAAGGTAGGACTTGAATCAAATACTTCTGATTTAGAAGGTACCATGGAAGGCACTAATTCTTTTTTCATATAATTATTTAAATAATACTTCATAAAAGTGTTATAGAAATCATCATTGTAAGGAATATTAAAGCGTTGAAACTGAATTCCTCCTAGTAAGGTTTCTGTTGCAAAAAGGGCTTTTTTCTCTTCATCTATCCACCATAAAACAGGTTCTACTTTTACAAATAGCTTATCACCAAAACGACTTTCACATCCATTGGAAAGTACAATACTTCCATTTATTTCTAAATCAATATGATTATCGACATAGATATATTTTTGCCCCTTCTCAACATATTCTTTATATTCTTTTCCTTCAAAGGAAACATCTTCATTGCCATATTCTAGTCTTGTATTATCAAAGGTATACATTTTTCCAGTCGTAGGAAGTTCGTTAGAATCCAGTTTTTCTTTTAAAATAAATTGTTCGGAGTTCGAAGCTACTTTTTGAGGATACTCTAAAAAGGGAACTTGATATAAACCTGGTAGGATTTCAATTTTTTGATTTAAAAGAGATTCATAGAGATTGGAAGATGGAATTAAGAAAGGCCTTATGCCAGGATTTCTCATATAGCAAGCAACATCAAACATTTTTCCTCTACTAAGAGCCCCCACGGAGTAATTATATAAAATTTCATAGCTATCAAAATCGTGCGCACTCGAGGTCCAAAAAGATCCTTTTTTATAAGCCCCTCTTAATAAAGCTAAATCAGTTACATGAGGAGTCTTTCCTTCGATTATAAAAAGTTTCTTAAAGAAAGATCGTTCACTATCCTCCTCTTTTATAAGCGTAAGTTCAAAATCGTCCATGTTATCTCTTCTTTCCATAGTTTTTATAAATTAGCCGCTTTAATGTCTCACTCGAATCAAAAACTTCGGATTTTTCCTTTATAACAGAAGGGATTAACTCTTTTTTCATATAGGTATCGAAATACTGTTTCATAAATGTATTATCAAAATCATCAAAATAAGGTTCATCATATAATTGAAACTGAATGCCTCCTAAAAGCACTTTCGAAGAAATTAATCTTTCTTTTTTTAGATCCATCCACCATACGACTGGTTCTACTTTTACAAATAAATTTTCACCTATGATCGTTTTGTGTCCATTAGAAAGATACGCGCTATTATAATAATGATTAGTATCTACATAAATATATTTTTGATTATTATAACTATATTCTTTATAAGCTTGTTCGCAAAAAGGAATATTAAGATTTTTAATTTCACTTGTAATTGCATCAAAGGTATAGACTTTACCGGTGGTAAAGAGTTTATTAGAGGCTAGTTTTTCTTTCAAGAGAACTTGTTCTTGCTCACCAACGACATCTTGAGGATACTCTAAAAAAGAAACCTGATAAAGACCTGATAAGATTTCTATTTTTTGCTTTAAAAGTTGATTCCATAAGGTGGAGGATGGAACTAAGACAGGAAGAATTCCAACATCCCTAACACTAGACCTTTCATGATCTTTTTCTGTATTCTTACCCAATATTCCAATTAAATCAGAAAATCCTAAAAAAGAGCTAGAGGTCCAAAAAGTACCTTTTTCATCTGCACCTCGTAAAAGAGCTAAATCGGTAACGAAGGGATTTTTTTCTAGTTTTGAAATATATTTAAAAAGGGCTCTTTTCATCTCATTAAAAGTTAAAATCGTAAGTTCAAAGTCGTCCATGTTATCTCCTCTTTCCATAGTTTTTATAAATTAATCGCTTTAATGACTCACTCGAATCAAATATTTCTGATTTTTCCTTTATAACAGAAGGTCTCAAGTCTCTTTTCATATAAGTGTCCAAATAATATTGTAGAAAAGTGCGTCGAAAGTTATGGTCATAAGCTTCTTCTCCACCTTGAAACTGAATACCTCCTAATAGAACTTTTGTTGAAATGAGGCGTTCTTTTTCCATATCCATCCACCATAAGACCGGTTCTACTTTAATAAATAGATTTTCACCCATGGTCGTTTCGTAGCCACTAGATAGATATACACTATTATAACGGTTGGTATCAACATAAATGTATTTTTTATTTTTATAACTATATTCTGGATATTTTTTTCCTTGAAAAGAAACATATTCGCTTTCTGCTTCAAATGTTGCAGAATCAAACGTGTATACTTTACCGGTTGGAAGAAGTTCATTAGCATCTAGTTTTCCTTTTAAGAAAACTTGTTCTTGAATATTTGCAACATCTTGAGGATACTCTAAAAAAGAAACTTGATAAAGATGAGAGCCTATTTTTATTTTACTTTTTAAAAGTTGTTCCCATAAGGTTGAGGAAGAAACAAGCACGGGAAGTATACCTATTCCTCTAGTACTAGACCTGTTAAAGTAACCCCCTCCTCCTTTAGTATTGGTAACGATAAAAAGAGTTGAGCCTAGAAAAGGACTAGAGGTCCAAAAAATACCATTTTCATTCGCATCTCGTAAAAGTGCTAAATCGGTAACGACATTAAGGTTTTCTAATTCTTTGAAATCTTTAAAAAAATCACTTTTGGTCTCTTGATAGGTTAAAATGGTAAGATCAAATTCATCCATGTTATCCCCTCTTTCCATATCTTTTATAAACTAATCGTTGTAATGTTTCACTAGAGTCAAACGTTTCTGATTTAGAAGGTACATTGAAAGGAATTAATTCTTTTTTCATATACGTATCCAAATATTTTTTTAAAAAAGCATCTGAAAAATTACCATGGTATTTCTTTTTACATTCTCGAAATGGAAGGCCTCCTAAAAGGACTTTAGATGAAATAAGGCGTTCTTTTTCCATATCCATCCACCATAGAACAGGCTCCACTTTCACAAATAATTTTTCATCAAAGTAACTTAGATTATGGGTTGATAGACGTATAGTATAATTTTGAAGTAGAGTATAATTTTGAAGTGCATCGACATAAATATATTTTTGATTTTGATAACTATATTCTGGATACGCTAGTCCTTTAAAAGGTATATATTCAAATCTTGGGTCAACCGTTACCGAATCAAACGTATAAACTTTACCGGTCGGCAGTAGTTCATTAGAAGTTAACTTTTCTTTTAAAAGTGCTTGTTCTTGATCTTTTACTGCTTCTTGAGGATATTCTAAAAAAGAAACTTGATAACGATTAGAATCTATCTCTATTTTACTTTTTAAAAGTTGTTTCCACATAGTTAAGGATGGAACAAGAACGGGAAGGATTCCTACTGCTCGATCATTAGTACAATTAGAGGAACCTGTTCCTCCTTTATTATTCGTCTTAATAATATTATTAGAGAGACTAACACTCGAAGTCCAAAAAATGCCCTCGCTTGGTGCTCCCCTCATAAGAGCTAAATCGGTAACTTCATTATTTTCCTGCAGTTCTAGATAGGTTTTAAAATGATATTTTTTTGTTTCACGATAAGTTAAAATTGTAAGTTCAAAGTCGTCCATGTTATCCTCTCTTTCCATATCTTTTATAAACAAGGCGTTGTAGATTTTCATTTGAATCAAAAACTTCCGATTTAGAAGGCACATTGAAAGGAATTAATTCTTTTTTCATATATGTATCCAAATATTTTTTTAGAAAGGTATCTGAAAAATTACCATTGTATTTCTTTCCGCATTCTTGAAATGGAATGCCTCCTAAAAGTACTTTAGATGAAATAAGGCGTTCTTTTTCCATATCCATCCACCATAAAACAGGCTCCACTTTCACAAATAAGTTTTCACCAAAATGGCTTACATTATTGGTTGATAGAAGTATAGTATAATTTTGAAATGTATTGACATAGATATATTTTTGATTTTCATAAATATATTCTTTATACGCTAGTCCTATAAAAGGAAGATGACGATTTTCCCAATGTACTGAATCAAAGGTATAGACTTTACCGGTCGGCAGTAATTTATTAGAAGTTAACTTTTCTTTTAAGAACGCTTGTTCTTGTTCTTTTACCGCCTCTTGAGGATATTCTAAAAAAGAAACTTGATAACGATTAGAATCTATCTCTATTTTACTTTTTAAAAGTTGTTTCCACAAAGATAAGGATGGGACAAGAACAGGAAGAATTCCCATTTCTCGATCACTAGTCCAAGTAAAGGAACCTTCTCCTCCTTTATTATTCGTCATAATATAATTAGTATGATTAATACTTGAAGTCCAAAAAACGCCTTCGCAATGCGCTGCTCTCATAAGGGCTAAATCGGTAACTTCATTATTTTCCTTTAATTCTTGAGGGGTTTTAAAATGATATTTTTTCGTATCTTCGAAAGTTAAAATCGTAAGTTCAAAGTCATCCATGAAGATTCCTCCTTTAAAATGTTTTATAATAGAAAGTATTTAAAATTTCCACTTCATCGGTTGATAGTAAATATAAGCTTTCTTTAACCATGAAATCACTTTCTTTATATGGTTTCTTATTATATATAAGAAAAAGAGATAAGTCAATTTATCTCTTTCGTAAAAAATTAAAATTTAAGGTAGAAAAAGAAGGAAATAAGAAAGCCTACTATAGGAAGTAAATAAACACCAATTAATAGCAGTAAATAAATACCAATATAAAGGTAATAAGCCATGTTTTGTAAAAACTTAATTGATAGTATTTTTTCATAAAGAGGACTAAGTAGTAGCACTAGTGTAATCACTAAAGTAACAAGACTAATAATTCTTCCTGTTTTATAAGCTGGAGACGTATAAGTGAACGTAATTTCATTAGTGCCACTGGTAACCTTTACTCCTAAGAAGTTATCAAATAAATCTACAACTTCGCCATTTTCACCATTAACTTCTACTTCATACCCTTCATTATAAGCAATCGGTAAGAATAAGATTTGATCTTTATCACTTAACAATTTTACTTTGATTTTGTTCTTTTCAAAAGAAAGGTTTAAGCCTACTTTTTCATTTTGAATAAAGTCTTCATATTTTTCAAGATCCAACATTCCTACTTCAACAACATCCAAATAGGTGGATTTATTGAATTCAATGCGAATCTTTACATCTTCATCTTCAAAGATACCTAAATCCAATAGGCCATTATCAATTTCTTCTGGATAATATCCTCTATAAAGTTTTCCATTTAGATAGATGTTCATACTCTCTAGAATTTCTTTGTTTTTGGAATTATCAATAGATAACAACAATTCTAAATAAAGGTTTTTTCTACCCTCAACGGAAACGATTTTCTCTAGATAAGCAATTCGCTCATCTTTTCGAATTTGATATCGGTAAAAAGTATCTTCCTCTTCTTCTCTATATTTAAGCAAATTCTTTCTTTGCCATAGACCTTCATCCACCGTAAAGATATCTTCTTCACTTCCGGTAATGGCTTTGTAGATTTTATTTTGGACTTCAAAGGCATTCGCTAAATCCATAATCTCTTCATCTTGTTTAACAAAGTAACCATATGGAATACTTTGGTTATGTTCGTATAACTGAATCGATCCAAACGTATCAACATAATGATAGTAAGGACTATTGTAATCGTCTTTACTGATAATGTATTGATTAGCAAGAAGAGCATCCGAGAAAAGACTTCCTCCAATCGAATAGGTTTTTACCCAATAGGAAGAATACCCTAATTTCTTTAAGGTCTCCATATTGCTCTTATCGGTAAGGGATGTAAAATGATCTAAGGTATGGTATTTTGTCACCATCCCGTTATTCATGACTAATTTTGGATACAAATCTTTAACCCTTTTATAATCCCCTTCGGTATAGGAGTTTTCCATTAATTCCATATCTTCATAGACACTGGTTAAGGCATCTTGCTTGTAATCGATACCAAAATAGAGGAAAGAACAACAAACAATATTTACTAAAACCATGATCCAAATAAAGATAAAAGAGGTACCACTATAATTAAAGTGATTGAACCAAAGAATGACAAATACGCCTAAAGCAACGAGTGCCATCATGATTAATAAAATCGTTGCAACAGAGGTATCTTTGCCAAGCGAGATACCAAATATTTTTTCTTGTAAATAGGAATAATTAAAGAACGTTAATAAAATATTGGCAAGTGAAATAAAGAATGTAATCAAACTTGACCAAAGGATTTTTTCTTTTGGAAAAGCTTCCCTCTTGGCTACTTTTGTGAAATAGTAAAGAGTTGCTAGCATCATCAAGAACAACATGCAAAATTCAGTTCGTAAAGGGAAAAAGGCATAAGAACCTAAATGCCACATCTTATTGACGGGTTCTATAAAAATAGGAATTCCTAAAAGGATAAAAATAATACCAAAGAAGTGAAGCACTTTTTGATGTTCTTCTTTTCCTCTTGCCTTTACAAAAAGTAAAATAGTTCCTACTAAATAGAAGGAAGACGTCATGAAGAAACAAAGTTTATCGTTTAAAGGCCCAAATTTAGAATTTAATAACGTAGAAAGATTAAAACCCACTCTAGAAGAAACGGATAATTCTTTCATGGCTGGTAAGAAAATGAACGATGATAATAAAATGGAAAGAATCGTCGATAGACCAAGACTAAGAATCGCTTTCTTTCTCGTTTCTTTTTCTTT
The DNA here is from genome assembly GCA_947623935.1 of uncultured Bacilli bacterium. Taxonomy (GTDB): domain Bacteria; phylum Bacillota_I; class Bacilli_A; order RF39; family UBA660; genus Faecenecus. Next base: position 52,881 of record CANQIE010000002.1, read on the forward strand.
AAAACAGTATAAATAAATAAGCGAAGAGAAGAAAATGAAGAACAATAGAAGTCCTCCTAAATAAAAGGAGAAGATAAAACAAAGCGTTAAAATCACAATATAAAGGGTTGGTTTTTCTAAGTTTAAAAGACGAATTAAGCTCATTAATAATAAAGGGAACAAATAGACAATATCGATCCAAGAAGTGATTTGATAAAGCAGTAATTGGTATCCGGAAAAAGCATATAAAATAGCAAGTAATACACTCAAATACGATGGTGCCCTCTTAAAATAAGTACGAATAAAATAAAGACTAGTCAAGCTCGACAATAACATTTTAACGGCAATTAAAATGGAAATGGCTAAGTAGATGTCACTTCGATCAAACAACAAAATAAGAAAACTTACAGGGCTCAGTAAATAATAAGCAAAAATACCTAAAAAGTTAATTCCCCCACTCGTTGTAAAATCGATAAATAAGGAACTGTTTCCTCGAAAGGTATCATAGAAATGATAATAAAAGGCACATACTTGATCGTGCATATCGCCCCAAATAAGAGAATTGGTACCAAATGGATAAATCCCTTTTACTAAAAAGAGCACACTAAAAAGGAGTAAAACAATTCCTCCTGTAATGACATAAGGCTTTATTTTAGACCACTTCATACACTTCACCTATCCTAGTTTCTTTAAATTATTTAAGAATTGTTTACTTCTTAAATAAAGTCCCGTATATTGATCGTAATATAAGTCGATAAACTCTTCGATTTCTTTTTGTACCGTCTCACTTACTGATAAAGAAGTAAGTTTAGAAAGATCGACATAAAAGAAAAGACGCATCAATTTAATCATTTTATCGCTATAAATTTTCTCGTTCTGATAGCAGTTTGCACAAATGTAGCCTCCGTTATCGACACTGATGGTTTTGATGTTTTTGGTGCTGCCACAAAGATTACAAGCGTCAACATTCGGTTGTACTCCTAAAAGAGCAAGAAATTTTAATTCGACAATCGACGTTAATAAACTAGGAGAAAGACCTTCATCCATTCTTTTTAAGGCTTCAATTAAAATAGGATAAACTAAGTCTTCATCGGTTTGCTTTAAAACTTGTTCTGCTAAATCCATAAGATAGGTTGCATAACTGATTTTCGTGATATCACTTAAAATGTTTTTAAAAGGAGAAAGTACATCGACACAACTTAAAGTGGATAGTCCTTCTTCTTTATAATAGATATGGAAAGTGCCATACGTAAACTTGGAACTTACACTTCGAAGTTTACTTTTTAAAGAGCGACATCCTTTCGATATCACATTTATTTTTCCCTTCTCTTTCGTTAAAAGAGAAAGGATTTTAGAAGATTCACTGTAATTGGTTTCGCTAGTTACAATGCCTTCTACTTTAATCAGATTCATGGAATCACTTCTTTTCTCGTAGTTTCTTAGCTAATAAATAATAATTAATATTTCCGGTTCTTTGGAATAATTCCCAAATAATTTTATCCATGATTTCACCTCTATTTTTATTTTGAGGGAAATCACTTATTTTTATTCTTCTTTTAAGCCAAACTCTTGTAAGTAATTTTCTTTATCACGCCAGTTTTCAATCGTTTTAACATACGTTTTTAAAAAGACTTTTTTACCTAAGTATTCTTCTAAATCAAGTCTTGCTTCTGTACCAATCTCTTTTAACATGCTGCCTTGTTTTCCAATAATAATTTTTTTTAAGTTATCACGGTCTACAATAATAACGACTCCAATTTCGATATAGTCTTCCTTATCTTCGTAAGACTCCACCATACAAGTCACGGCATGAGGAACTTCTTTATGCGTAAGACGAAGCACTTTTTCACGAACAATTTCACTGATATAGAAATAGTTGGAAATATTCGTAATGACATCGTCTTCATAGATTTTTTCATCACTCGATAAATACTTTTGCACGACTTTAATGATTTCTTTAACATTATCTCCTTTTAAAGCCGAAATTGGAATAATATCTTCAAACGGATACAAATCTTTATATTCGTTAATTAAAGGAAGTAAATTTTCTTTTTTAACTCGATCCACTTTATTTAAAAGCAAAATCACTTTGGCATTACTTTCTTTTAAACGATTTAAGATAAACTGATCTCCTTTTCCAAAGCCACTTTCAACATCGATTAAAAACAAAACGACATCGACTTCTTGCACACTTTGGTAGGCTTTTTTATTTAAAAGGGTCCCTAATTTATGCACTGGTTTATGAATACCAGGTGTATCGATAAAAACAATTTGACAATCATCATCCGTATAAATACCTTGAATACTATTTCTAGTCGTTTGAGCTTTATCGGAAGTAATCGCAATCTTGCTTTCTAAAAGAGCATTTAACAAGGTACTCTTTCCTACATTAGGACGCCCTACTAAACTAACAAATCCACTTCTCATTTTAAATCCTCACTGGCAAAGGGATAAGGGCACAATTCTTTGATGGTTAAATGCTTTTCAAGTCCTGTATTACTATATAAGATAACTTCCTTATCTGCTTCAAAAAACTCAACGAGCACTTGTCTACAAAGAAAACAAGGGGTACTAATTTGGTCTTTATCGATCATGACATAGAGTTTTTCAAAGTCTCCTTTACGATAACCCTCCGAGACCGCCTTAGCGATGGCTACCCGCTCTGCACAAATGGTAGCTCCGTAACTAGCGTTTTCAATGTTGACACCCGTATAACTTGTTCCATCTTTCATAACGACTATACTTGCCACTCTAAAATTAGAATATGGAGCATAACTTTTGGTTAATAAATTTTTTAATTCTTCTTTTTCTTTCATAAACTCTCCTAAAACAACATCAATATTTTGGGAATAAAGATGATACAACCTCCCACAAAAGCAGTGATGGAACAAAGTAACGTTGCAGTCGAAGCCGTATCTTTGGCAATTCTTGCTAGAGGATGTATCTGAGGCATAGCAAGATCTATCGTTGCTTCAATCGCCGTATTAATCATTTCACTTGCAGCAGTCATTCCGATTACCAAAATACAAAACAACCATTCCATCGTCGATAAATTAAAATAAAAACCCGCAATAATAACTAATATAGCAGCCACCACAATAATAATCATATTGTGTTCTTCTCTTACCGCATAAACAAAGCCATCAATAGCATGAAAAAAACTCTTTTTATATCGAACCATCGGGGTTCCGGTATCTTTAATACGTATTATTTTTCTTTTTCTAAAGCGATCGAGTAATCCCATATTTTGATAATACCTCCTCTTGTTTTTGAAACATCACTTCTTCATCCCTTTTCTCTTCGTGATTATAGCCTAGTAAATGAAGTAAGCCATGAACGGCTAAAAAAGAAATCTCGCGTTTGAAGGAATGTCCATAACTTTCAGCTTGTTCTTTTGCCTTATCAACCGAAATATAAATATCTCCTAGAATCCGTACTTCCATTTTAATATCCAAATTATCTTCTAAAGCAAAACTGATGACATCGGTTTCTCTATCGATACCACGATATGCCTTATTAATCTCATGTATTTTTTTGTTATCCACTAAAATCACATTGCATTCCGCTTTTTTAACTTTTTCTAATTTTAAAGCGTATTTGAGGATTTTTTTTAAATCTTTTTCTACTTTCGAAAAATCTTCACTTGTTTCATTAAACACATATACCCGGTTCATTATACCACCATCCTATAAATATAAACTATAAATACGACGACTATTACTATCGCTACACAGTTTAAAAAGCCTTCTTTTTTCATGACTTCTGGTAACCTAGATCGAATTTTGTTTAGTACATAATAACTGAGGTATCCAAGAAGTCCTCCTAGAATATTTAAAAGAATATCGTCAATATCAAAAATACGTCCAATCATTTTTTGAGTAACCTCAATAACAATGGAGGTAAACATTGTTATAAGAAGTAATAAATACGGTTTATCTAGTTTTAAATAATAGGACATAAAGAAACCAAAGGGAACAAAAAGAAGCAAATTCCCTACAACTTGTTTATAGAATAATCTACTTCCAAAAGAATACCTAAAGATTTCTCTAAAGGGAATAAAATTACTTCCTTCTTTAAAATTTGAAACATCTTGAAAAGTAACTACTTGGAAGAGACATAATATATAAATTAAAAAGAATAAAGCCAAAAGTTCACGGTAGAGAACAAATGGTTTTTTATTCTTTACTAAATATATAATTCGAAGTATTGATAGGGTTAAGGTTGTGACTAAAATCATAGGCCAAGTATAAGATACAACTCCACGGATCGTATAATTTAACTGATTAATGGATTGTACCATACTTTTCGCCTCTATTCTTTTTTATCTTTATTCATATCAGTTGGGGTAAGTTTTTGATATGCGGTAATGTCTTCCTCCACCTTTAAAAATACTTCTACTATTATTTTACTATCTTCTTCTGTAATTTTCAAATCTTTTTGAAAGAGGATACGATCGTTTTCACCTAAACTGGATAAAAGTTTTTCACTAGCTCTCTTTTTAGCTTCTTCAATGGCCTCTTCTTTGGTGTAATGTTGATCAATTACCTCGAGTTCTTCTTCTATTACCCAATCGATGGATAAAGGAAATAAACTGTTCTTAATTAATGCTTTTTCTTCCCTCTTTTTATCTTTATACGGTTTAAAATCAAAAAGAGAGAAATGATGATTTAAAAAGGTAATTCCTAGTAATTGTTTTTTATTCCCTGTCTTTTTCTCTTCGTGATAACTTAATGGCATTGAAACGGTTACTTTATACCACGTCTCCGCCATGACTGTACCGGTAGATGCTACATATTCTTTTACTTCTTCTTTATTGTGAATAGCTCCTGTAATTAAAAGATCTCCTTTTTTTACATATTGATTCTTTTTAGCCACTATTTCACCCTTAGAAGACTCAATCTTGGTAATTAATCCATCTTTCTTAGCCACAATATCTCTTATCTCTAAAGGTTCTTCTTCCTTATTTAGTTTACGTTCCTCAACTCTTACTATGTATTTGGTTCCCACTCGTTCAATCTCAATCCACTCTAAAGTATCTTTATGTTTCTCTAAGATCTCTTCTCTTATTTTTTCCTTTTTCTCAAAAGAAATACAAAAATGTAATCGTTTTATACCATAATTATCTAACTCTTCATATAATAAATCTCTTATTTCTTTTTTCGTATGAACGACTTCTACATCAAAAATAATATTGGAAAGGAACAAAAGTAAAAACAACCCCACGATTAAAGAAATAAAAAAGAACTTTTTCTTCTTTATTTCTTCTGTAACTGCCTTTATTCCTTTTATTTTAACTAATTTAATTTCGTAAATCGTTTTGATATCTATCAAACGTTCATAATTTTTCTCATCAACCCATACTTCTAAATAATCATTTTCTTCTTTTACTTGTAAAAACTCTAAATGCATTTTTACTAACGATAAGAAAAAACGATGAGGATTTTTTCCTTCTATTCGCACTAAATATTTATTATTCAACATGTTATCCTCCTAACTCAATGGATTTAATTTTCCCCGAGATTAAGATTTCTTGATCTAATAATTTTTGAATAGAAAGATTTTCTCCTTTTATAATCATGAGTCCTAAATCACATCTTAAAGAAATACGTGCCTCTTCTAATACTAAAACTTCTAAGTAATTAACGACATTTAATTTTTCATTTTGATAACTAAAGTGAAAGACATTATCTATACAGTAATCTCTTATTTCTCTAAACATAGTCTCACCTATCAAAGTATATGTAAAGAAGCCTTAACTTAGAAAAAGAAAAGCATAACCATTTCTCATTTTTTCATTTCTTTCACCAAAGAAAAAACAGTACAAACAACATGTACTGTTCTTTCCATAGCCTCTAATATTCAGGAAATATCCCTTACTAACTAGAAAACTACTGTTAATGTTTTTATTCATCAATTTTTGATGAAAAGGAATTTATCTTCGATGATAAATCTTCAAAAAAAGTCCTTGAACTCTTTTGTCGAAGAAATGCTTCTCGCATTATATATCATAGTCTAGGCGCAAGAACGAGGCGGAACGAGTTGTTGCTGTTCGCATTGCCATTGTTGTTGTTGAAGTTGAACACCCCAGCATTCGTGCCATCATTATAGTTGCCGCCGCGTTTGAACCACGGGTTCGTAGAGCAAAAGAGAATACTACGTGCGCAAAAAAGGAAAAAACGTGAGAGATTTGATATAGATAAATTCCTGACCCACCCCTGGAAAAAAAAGAGGGGGTGGGCGCGGTTAAAAGTGAACGAGTAAGTCGCTTACGCTCCTATAGGCGTAAGAACGAGCCGGAACGAGTGAGTGCTGTGAGGCTCGCCATTCAAGACACCGAACCAGAACACCCCAGAAGACCTCCCATCATACCAGACAGCGCCGCGTTCGAACCACGGGTACGCAGAGTCTACAAATGAATGATCATCTCCATACCATCCTGCGGTTTCGGATAAGGCGTGTCCGTAACATTCTCCATTTGTTGTACATGAGGTGGCTAGATTTGTTGTATATACATCATAATACTTGGCATCTGGTAATTTATTACTATCATTACCTCCGTCAACAAATCCAGAAAATTTTATTGTTGGCTTACCATTTCCATCATTCAAAGCGCCCATGACATATTCATATGCTCCACCACTCATATCGTAGACTCCTGTGATATTTCCTGTAGTAGAAGCTTTTTGACCATCAGTTGATTCATAAGTTTGACTACATGCTGCCACTCCTGTTGTATAACTACTACAACTATTTATTGTTACCTCTTTACTATTTTCATCATATGTTTCATTTCCGTATTTTCCATAAATACTTTGTGATAAGTAGGCTACTGCTCCCCATTCACTATTCTTACTCATGTGGGTATCTATGCTTCCATCACTACTGAATCCATATTTTGGTGCATTTGCTGCTGTTGTCATATTTAATGCTGCATAAAACATATTTACTACTTTTACATTTCTCCATGATGTTGTATTTGGTTTTATAATCGGTGTTAAAGTTGAACTATCTGTTGTATATTGTTTTTCTTCATTACTAGTCTCAAATTTTCCATACCAGAATCCATCTAATTCTGTTCCACCAAAACTAAACGCTGGATGTACTTTATAATTGTCTGTATCTGCTGAAGTTACTTCTTTACTTATAAATTTTATATTTATTGCTCCTGGTTTTGTAGCAGTTCCTCCTGCATAACTTGCAATACTTACAGAATCATATTCGTATCTTGGTATCCATACCCACATTGTGTTGATATCTTCTGCAAGTATTTCTTCACCTGCTTCAGCACTTATATAATTTGCTCTTTTAGCATCGGTTACTGTTACTGCATTGGCCCACTTTTGCTTTGTATAATCGTACCAATCACTACTACTTGCTTTTTCCCATCTTTGGTCTACATCATCATATACTACAGGTACCATTCCTGTTACTAGCTTTGGTACACTTGCTCCACTTGAATCTTGTGGTTTAGCATATGGATCGTCTCCTCCTGGTTCTACTTCTTCTTGTGGTTCAGTTGGATCAGGAATTGCTTCATTTTGTGCATATACATTTACTTTTACAGAGAATGTCATATTGTTGTAAATCCATGCTCCATTTTCTACTTGATTAGCTTCTTCAGCAATCCACATTCTATATCTAAAATGCTTTTCATAATTGCTTTCACCATTTGCTATAGTTTCTCTATATAATGTTTTTGCAGCTGTATCTTCATCTTCTAATATACTTGGTACTTTACTATCCCATAGAGCATTATATAGATTTAGATTTGTTTCTGTTGGTAATCCTGTTGTTTCCGGAGCACTTTCTATATCACTGCTTAAAGTAGTTAGATACGTCTTTACTACTTTCTCTGGTAACTCGCTTCTTTCATCTGTAGGAGCTACTTTTGTTAAATAGATTTCATAATGAATTGCTGCTCCTTCGGTCTTTGCTCTTACATCAAAATCAAAGACTCCGCTTTTATCTTTGTCTAGTGCTTCACCATCTTCATCACTCATAGGGAAAGCATTCATTAAAGATACTCCTCCTGCACTACTTTTACTTTCATCATAAACAAAAGTTAATGTTCCTGTTTGAATCTTATTCTCGGTAGCTCCTTGTCTTGAATAATTAAAAAAGGCAAACGTTGCTCCTACCGTGATTAAGACTAAACTGAACACAAGTAGGCTTACTGCTATTAGTTCTTTCTTATTTCTTTTTTCTTTCATAATTTCTTCTACTCCTTTTATATTTATTATTTTCATTATAGAGTCTTTTTATAATAAAAACTTCAAAGTTAACTAAAAAGAAACTTTTTTTCTTTCTATGTTTACATTTTTATTATAAAATTGCCCCCCCCCATGTCAACTTTTTGTTAACTTTTCTGTGACAATTTTTTGAACTTGACAGTTTTGGACAAAAGAAAAAGGACCGAATTGATCCTTTGTTAATCTTATTCTCCTACAGGATAGCAACTAGCTTGCTTCTTATCTTTTCCTACTCGTTCAAACTTAACAATTCCATCTACTGTCGTAAATAAGGTATCATCTTTTCCTTTTTTAACATTTACACCAGGGAATACTTTTGTTCCTCTTTGACGATATAGAATAGATCCTGCTGTTACAAATTCGCCATCACTTGCTTTAGCACCAAGTCTACGTCCTATTGAATCACGACCATTGGAAGTAGAACCTTGTCCTTTGTGGTGTGCAAACAATTGAATGTTCAATTCTAAAAATCTCATGGATATTCCTCCTTAACTTATTTTTATATGTTCGGGATAGTCTTTTTCCAAATCTTTTAACAAATTTACCATATTGGTAATTAATACTTTTGTAATATCATTTTGTTTTAATACTTTGACTACCACTTTATCTTTTTCTTGTATTACTTCTAAATTCTCTTCATCAAACGAATTAATGCCATTCACACTGGTAATTAAAATACTACTAGCTGCCGCACATACAATATCTTTTCCATAATCATCGTATAAGGCATGACCTAGAAAAGTAACTTCGCTTATGAATTCATTTTGATAAGTAACTTCAACTTTTAACATAATTTTTACCCAATTTTTGTAATTTCAACTTTGGTGTATGGTTGTCTATGTCCTTGGGTTAAGCGATTACTTCTTGATTTTTGTTTGTACTTGTAAACACGAATTTTCTTTTGTTTACCTTGTTTCACTATTTTACCTTGAACACTAGCACCTTTTACGTAAGGATTTCCTACTTTTGAATCAAGCATTAAAACTTCATCAAAAGTAACCGTATCGCCTACTTCATTTGCTAATTTCTCTAAGTAAACAACATCTCCAACGGATACAATGTATTGTTTACCACCGTTTTTAAATACCGCTTTCATATATACCTCCTTATAATATTTACTAGACTCGCTTTTTAAGGTGGAAACTATTATGTTTCACTTCTACCTGTTCAATGCGGTTTGAGCACAAGAGGCATCAAACACTAAGAGTTTACCATAAAACCTTGATAACGTCAATCTTTTTTAGTTATTTTAGGCTTATTTTTCGTATAGGTGTAGATTAAAATATGATTGTCTTTGTCGCCATAATATTCTTCTTTAAAATAATCATCTTCTACTTCCCAAGCAAAAACGCCATCTTGATTTAAAAGCGTATAGGCTGCACATTTTCCTTCTTCATTCAAATGATGGTTAATCATGTATTTCGTAAAAGCGGTATAGAATTTTCTTCCTCTTCCATAAATCCAATCGTAAATATTTGAGAAAAACATAGTATCATACTTTTCATCTTGAGAAAGAATGGAAGGAAGTCCATAATATTTGCTTTCGATAAAACGATAGTCTGCTTTTTGTAATTGTTCTTTAGTCTTTTGATATCCTTCTTGGGTTAAATAACTTCCTTCATGAAAATTATCTAGTGTATGAGGCATGGCTAAAAAAGGAACTTTGGTATTTTGAGAGAATCCTTTTTGATACAGGTGATCCCAAAAAGTACGGGTATCATGTGCTAAATTTTTTCTTATTTTTTCATAGTAGCAAGAGGACTTAAAAGGATTTTCTTTTTGGTACGCAAAAAAAGAAAGATATTCTTCTAAAGAAAGACTTTCAATAGAAGCCATTTTTAAGGCGGTTATATAATAAGCAAAACGATTTTGATCGAAAGCCGTAATTTTTTTAGCTCCTTGATGCAGTGCTTCTAAAACATGATCACCACTTCCTGCCACGGTTAAAACGGAATTATCTTTAATCGGAAACGATGAATAATAGAGGTAAAGGGCTTCATTGGTTTGAAAATACGGTGGATAATAACGTGTTGTATAGAAAGGGGGATTCTTTTGATTTATAAATCTTAATCCTTTTTTGATATCTTGGTCTAATAAATTCATAGGTCACTCTCCTCTTTCATTTTATGAAGAGGATTTTTTTCTATACCCAAAGAAAATTACTTTTTAGTATAGGTATAGACAACTTCATCGTTTGTATAGTAAGCATTAGGATAAACTTTCTTTTGAATGTTGGAATTAATCTTGTCAAAAGAAATATTAGAAACGGTTAGATTACAAGGAGAAGCATAAAGAACACATTGTCCCTGTTTTTTCATATAAGGTTCAATTGTTTGTTGAATTAATGCGATATATTTTTTTTCTAAATAAGGATTGAAATCATTTCCCAACCAATCAAAAATATTCGATAAAAGTACGGTATCAAACTGATCTTGATTGGTTAAATTAGACGCTAAATCTTCGAGACGACTATCGATGAAACGATAAGAAACATTATGAATACGCGCTTTTAAAGTACGAAAATGCTCTTCTTCTAAATACGCATTTTCACCAATATTGGCATTGATCCCTGGTCCGATGAGATAGGTATTCTTTTTTTCAAATCCAGCCTTGTACATGGCTTTCCAAAAATCATAGGCATCCTGAGGTAAATAATCTTTAAAAGTATCAAAGATATTGTAACTAAATTCAAGTGGGCTAAAAACATCAAAGTAGAGTTTAAAAGGAAGACAATCAAGTCCCTTAATAGCTGCTATTTTTAAAAGTGTATAGTAATAAGTAAAACGATTTTGATCAAAGAAAGTAATTTCTTTGGCTCCATTTAAAATAGCTTGTAATAAATGATCACCACTTCCGGTAACTGTTAAGACTTTTCCTCCTTTGATCTTTAAATCTTGATAGTATAGAGAAAGGGCTTCATTAGTAAAACGAAAAAGAAGATCATAAGAAGCCGTACTAAATATTCTTTCTTCGCCTTTTAAAAAAATAAGTCCTTGTTGAATGTCTTTTTCTAATAAATCCATAACCTCTTCTCCTTTCTATTTTTTGGTGTACATAAAGACCTTGTAGTTGGTCTTTTTACTTTCTATAGAAACCGTTTCAAATGCTTGCATTTCATAAGGAAAATAATAATCATAAAGACCACTATAAACTACACATTTACCATCTTCTTTTAGTAAGGGTGCAAGTTCTTCCTTTATAAAATTTGGATAGGCTTTGACTTGTTTTTTATTTAACCAATCAAAAATATTGGAAAGAAAAATAGTGTCAAAGGTTCCTTGCTCTTTTTCTAAAACAAATGGTAGATCAAATAGATCGGTGGTCATGAAACGAAGTTGTACGTTTTTTAATTGCTCTTGTAAAAGAACATAGTTTTGAGGCTGTAAAAACGTTTTCATGCTTGCAAAATAATTCATTGGAAAATAGCAGAGATATTTTCTATTTTGAAAGAAATCCTTTTCTTTATAAAGAGATTCCCAAAAGAGGCGTACATCGTCTTTTAAATAAGGGCATAAAAAATCAAAACCCTCTTCGTTTAACATGGTTTTCATATGTTCAAAAAAACGACAATAGGTCTTTAAGTCCATCGTTTCTATGGCCGTTAGTTTTAAAGAAGTTAAATAGTAGGTTAAGGGATTGACATCAAAAGAGACAACTTCTTTGGCACCTTCTAAAGCAGCCTGTAAAAGATGGTCTCCACTTCCTGTAACGGTGATGATTTTAGCATCTTTCACCTTAAAATGAGGATAATAATAAGACAAAGGTTCATTCGTTCGTATATAAAACTTACCATAGCCCATTTGAGGATGAAAATTCTCATCATTTTGCTCTAATAAAGCTATGGCCTCTTTAATATCTTCTTCTACTTCCATACAAAAACCCCACTTCGTTTATGGGGCTTATAATAGCATAAAATGTATCTTTTGTCTAGGGAGAAAGATAATAGAAGAAGATCTTTTAGACTTCTTGAATAACGGTAATAATCATCGGTTTACATTCGGTTTCGCGATAGAAGAATTTACCTAATTGATCTCTAATATCACTTTTGATTTCGCTATAGTCAAGATGATGAGCATCTTCCGTAATATGAGATGTAATCACTTCTTGACAAATTTTCCTTGCTTCATCGATCAATTCTTGACTTTCTCTTACAAAGATGAAACCACGGGTCATAATTTCAGGTCCTGCTAAAATGTTTTTGGTTACTTTATCGAGCGTACAACTCACAATCACTATGCCGTTTTCACCTAACATTTCACGATCTTTAACAACAAGTTCACCAATATCACCATTGCTCTTGCCATCGATTAGAACATCATCCACTGGAACATGATCGATTTCATCGATTAAGTTTCCATTTAAGAAAGTAGCCACATCACCATTTTGTTTTAAAATGATATTTTCTTTAGGAATTCCTAATTCTAAAGCAATATCGGCATTCATCACTTGGTGACGGTACTCTCCTTTTACAGGGAAATAATATTTAGGATTCATCAAATTAATCATCAACATTAAGTCTTCACGAGAAGCATGATGAAGCAAATGTTTTTTAGGAGATAAAGCCACCACATCGATATTTTGCATCGCAATTTCATCCATGATGACGGCAAGTCGTTTTTCGATTCCTTCATAACTAGGCTCCGTAATAAAAATGGTATCACTTTCTCTTAATTTGATGTATTTGTCATACCCTTTTAAAATACGTTCTAGGTTCATGAAAGGTTTTTCTTTTTCATCGGATATTAAGATGACGACGCCTTTTTCATTTAAGGTTAAAAGGTCGCCAATTCTACTCTTATCGAATTTTAAATAGCCCATGTCCATGGCTCTATTGACAGATTCTTGTAAGGCTTTCCCCATGATGACCACTTTCCGTTTGGTCTTCATAACTTCGTTAAACAATTCTTGAATACGATAAATATGGGCTGGGAAAATCGTTGCAATAATACGGTCTTCTTTTTTTCGTAAGATTTCTCTTATATATTCGCTAATACGGTTATTAGGAGACGTATGTCCTTGTTTTTCAGCATAGAAAGATTCCGCTAAAAGACAAAGTACCCCTTGTTTTCCTACATAAGCAAGTTTCCCAATATCGGTCTTATAAGGACCCATCGCAGTCGCATCAAAGACAAAGTCACCAGTATAGACAATGGCACCATCCTTGGTATATAACACATAACATACGGCATCTGGAATCGAGTGCGTTACACTAATAGGAAAAACCGCTAAGTCATCACCAAAATCGATTTTGGAATGCGGTCTTATCTCTTTTAAGTTGGTCGCATTAATGCCAGACTCTAGCAAATCTTGTCTTAAAATATCCATCGTAAACTTGGTAGCATATACCGCTAAATCGGGTATCTCTCTTAAAATATCCGCACACGCACCCATGTTTCCATCGTGTCCATGTGTTAAAAATAAACCTTTAATCCATTTACGATTTCGTACTAAATAATCAAACTTCGGAATAATATAATCAATTCCCAACATTTTATCCGTTCCATATTTAAGTCCCGCATCAAACACAAAAATATTACGGTCTACTTCGACCACATACATATTTTTTCCATTCTCGTTTAAACCGCCGAGACTAAAAATTCTAATTTTACTCAAAATAAATACTCCTTTCTTTTTTTATATAGTCGTAATGAAGCCGTTACCATTATAGCAAAAAAAAGAAGAAAACGCAAAAAAGTTTTGTTTTCCTATAAAGCAAGTTTTTCTAAAGCATCTTTAGCGGCTTCTTGTTCTGCTTCTTTTTTAGAAGAAGCGGTTCCTCTTCCATAGACAATATCATCTACTTTCACTTGAACCGTGAAGGTTTTATTGTGAGAAGGTCCTTGTTCATCTACTAGTTCATAGACCAGTGATCTTTGTTCCGTTTGCACGTATTCTTGTAAAGCACTTTTGTAATCGCTAAAGAAATTTACTTTAGGGTCTTTAATATAAGGAACAATGATACCTAATAAGACTCTTCTTACAGTAGCATAACCTAAATCTAGGTAAATCGCTCCCATAAAGGCTTCAAAGATATCGGCAAGGATTACTTTTTTATATCTTCCTCCGGTCTCTTCTTCGCCATGCCCTACTCTTATGTAATCACTAAAACCAAGGTCATAAGCATACTGAAAGCACGCGTTTTCACAGACGTAATTCGCCCTCATCTTGGTCATATCTCCTTCTTTGACATCAAATTGATTGTATAAATAATCGGAAATCACCAAATCCAAAACGGCATCTCCTAAAAACTCTAGACGTTCATAATCGCTTTTTAAATGATTTTCATACACATACGAAGAATGACAAAAAGCCGTCTCATACAACTTCAATTGTTTCGGTTTAATTCCTATTTTTTCAAACAAGGCATCCATTTTTTAACCTTCTTTCTTTTTTAGTATAACACGTCTTTTTCAGATTTTCATCTTTTTACTTGTTTTTTAGAATTGTTTTTTATCTCTATTTTTAGTACAATAAGAATGGAGATGGAAAATGAAATACTTTTTAGTAGGCTTGATTAAAATTTATCAAATGACTCCTATATCACATCATGCTTACTGTAGATATCAGCCAACGTGTTCTAATTATGCGATTGAAGCGATTGGAATGTATGGCAGTATCAAAGGAACATATCTATCCATCAAACGCATTTTAAAATGTAATCCACTTTTTAAAGCAGGCTATGATCCTGTACCAAGGAAGGAAGAAAAATAAATGAAAACAATAAAAAGAATGGGGCTTTTGGTTTTAGTGTTATTTTTAATGACGGGATGTTTTAAACGAGATAGTCTAGAAAATATTGAAATTGTAACGACGGTGTATCCACTCGAGTATATTACGAGTTCGCTCTACGGAGAACATGCGGTTATCTCTTCTATTTATCCGGATGATACCAATACGAGTACTTACAGTTTAAGTGAAAAACAATTAAAAGATTATAGTAAGAAAGAACTTTTTATCTACAATCATTTAAGTAACGATAAGGATACCGCTTCAGAACTCTTAAACCGTAACACGAATCTTTTAATCATCGATAGTGCATTTGGAATGGAACTTACCTACGGTGTTGAAGAACTTTGGTTAAATCCTTCTCACTTGTTGATGATGACCCAAAATATAAGAAATGGATTAAAAGAGTATTTAACGAACAGTTATTTAGAGAAAGAAATCGATGATAACTACGAAGCTTTACAATTAGCTCTATCGGAACTCGATGCTGAAATTAAATTAGCTGCTGAGAATGCTGTTAACAAGACCATTGTGGTTAGTAATGATACCCTTAAATATTTAGAAAAATATGGACTAAACGTTATCTCGCTCGATGAAAAGAACGGTGTCCCATCCGAGAAAGTCGTGAACAATGTGATTAATCTTTTCAAAAACAACGAGGTCGATTATTTATTCATGTTTGAATACGATACGGAGAATCCAACGATTACAAAAGTGATCGATCAAACAAATTGCAAAACGAAAACATTTAGAAGACTCGATAATATTACCGATCAAGAACGAGACGACAAAGAAGATTATATCTCGCTTATGAGTAAAAATATCGAAGCCTTACAAGAAGAGTTATATCAATAAAAGGCATCCCACAGGATGCCTTTTTTATCGTTTTAATTTTAAAAGCGCTTCTTTTTGTTCTTTCGTTATTCTTCTAGATTCTCTTGCTTTTTGAATCGCTTTATTGTGGACAAATACACTTAACGTGTTTCTAGAAAGAAAAGAAACGGTTTTATCATAATCTTTAACTAGAGCAACACTAAGAAGCCAACTAGCGGCCATTAAAGCATAGTACCCTGTTGCTTTCATCTTTTCAATTAGAGAAAAGACCTCTTCCAAATCAGTATCTAAATAATAATCCATTAAAAGAACTAATCCCACCCGGGAAGTAAAAGTATCTTTCGATAAAGTCCATTTCTGAATGGAAGAATAAAAATAGTCTTTATGCTTGCCAATGATTTTATACCGTGCCATACATAGATCACATGTTGCCCAAGAATCAATTTTAGGAAGATACTTCTTAAACTCTTTTAAAAAGACTTCTTTTTCTTTGATTGAAGCTAATACCATTCCTTCTACTAAAGTCTCTTCAAAGGAGTTATTTTCGACCAAAGCTAAAAAAGAAAAGATATCTGTCTTTCCAATTTTCTTCGCAAGCTTATCTAAAATAGGCGTACGTACTCCTAAAATAGGACTTTTAGAAGTAATAATCTTCTCTTGAAAAAGACGATATTCTTCTTCTCTATTATTTTGTAATTCTTCTAAATACTTTTGATATGATGACCTGGTCCAAATAAGCATTTTAAAACTCCGTTTCTTTTAAAACAATTTTATTCGTAATGATAAAGTCATATGTTTTAGGAACTAATTCTTGATTACAGAAAGGACACCTAATGGCATGTTTTTTATCTACCAACTGTTTACAGTTAGAACAAATAATAGCTTCCTCTTTTGCTTCTTTCGTACGTTCAAATTCCACTAAATAAGTAATAGATAGTTTTCGTGCATTATTTCCTGATAAAAGACGATGAGAAGAAGTAGCCATTAAATAGTCATAACAACTCACCATCATCAAGACTTGAATCGTTTCTTTATTGTCTTCTATTTTAACGGAACAAATCTTCGCATTTAAAAGCATTAAATCTTGAATGACATTCTTTTGTCCTTTTTTGGTAAAGTCCGTGATTACTTTTTCATACACTTCAAAAAGACGTTCTCCAATAAGGGGTTTTAATTTATTTAAGTTACGATTGGACCAAGCCTCTTGTACATCACGAAATAAACAAAAGGCTACGAAAGAAAAATAAACAGGATCAAAATCTTTATCTTTCTTTTGAAATTCTTTTAAGGAAACTGGTACTTGATCGATCGTATATTGTAAAGGCATCTTGACATAGTAGGAAAGATCTTTTTCTTTCTTTCGTTCTTTTTTAGGCTTTCCAATAATAAAAATAGTAGCTCCTACCAAAACACCTGCAATAAGTATCATTGCTATATCCATTTTAGCCACCCTACCTTCTATAGAAGAGTATATCATACTTTTTTATTTTGAAACAAAGAAAAAGAGTACGCTTTCGACTCTTTACATTCTCTGGTAGTCTGTATGGAATTCGAATCCATGAATGCCGCCTTGAGAGGGCGGTGTGTTAAGCCACTTCACCAACAGACCATGTAACCTTTTATCAAGGTATTTTTATCTTATCATAAAGTATCCTTTTTTACAAGGGGTGAAGTTTTCAAAAAGAAAAAGACTTATAAAAGAGTCTTATTTCTGATATTGTTTTGATGCATTGTTTTCTACTTCGTAATGAATCGTATTAAAAGTGGTGTAAATCTTTTCAATAGCCTCTTTAAGTTCTTCTTTGGTCTCATACGCTCTATCTCTAGATGTAAGGGGAAGCATAACAGATCCCGGTAAAGATACCGCTTTTTTATAACCTTTATGTTGATATTCTTCTAATAAAGCAATTGAACTAGACATTGTATTATTTTCTTTAAGAGCCAATAAAGCTTTATCAATATCTAACATAAAGCCAATATATAAGTCATAACTATCACTCGTAAGTTCAAATTTTCCATCCGGTCCTACAGCATAGAAAATCGTCATGACATGAGCTCCCTGGACATCTTCTGGAATGCTATCAAAACTTCCATCATATAAAAAACCATCTTTATAATAACTAATTGCCATTTTAGGGCGCATTTCTTCTAATAATTCATTGGATAACATATTTTCTTCTCCTTTCTATAAACCTTTTTTAATTAAATAATAATGCTCTTTTTTATTGGTTGCATGTACAAAGCTTAAATTCATTCCCTCTTGATTTAAATAATCCGTAAGTGCTTTATAGGAAATCATGGAAGCTTTGTTAAAAGTATTGATTTCAGGATCCCCATTTAAACGAACCATACAGCCCGCTACTTTATGTGGAATATCGATGTTTAACATCTCATATAACTGACTAAGACTTCCCTTTTCATAATCATGAAAAGCAAGAATGGTATCAAACTCCTCCAAACTGGGGCGTGGATAAGTATGCATTTCTCTATTTAAAACAAGTCTACCTTCTAAAAACCTGGCATCACTTTCAAGGGATTTAGGAATATCAATTGTACCATGTTCTAATTTTCCATGAGCACCATCAATTCCAAAAGCATCTAAGTCCAAGTAATCTACTCGCTCCGATAACAAATAAGGATTCATATCAGGAAAATGAATAGATAACGAAGTAGGAACAGAACGAATCAGTTCCATTACTCTTCCCTCTTCATAGGGATTAAAACCTACTTGCGATAAAAAGTACAAAAAAGCCCTGGCATTTTGAATCTTATCTTGTTCTGTAAGACGTTCTTTTACTTTTCCAAAACCGGATTGAATTTGTTTTATTTCTTCTTTGGACATATTTTTTATAACACTATTTCGTATATAGTTAATGATTTTGGCTTGGTACATCTACTATTCCTCCCCTTTAAAGTGTTCTTATTATACTCTACTTATTCATCAAAGTCAAGAAAAAGGAAATTGTTCAGAGAAATATAAAAACGGAGAAATAATTATCCCCGTTTTTCGTCTAAATAATCCTTAGTTGTCTTTTTCTTTAAAGAAAGCATTAGGCTATATGGACGAGCATCTTCTGGAAAATCTTGTTTAAGGAGTTCATAATACCGACTACCCACATCATCCTTGTGCACTTTATAATATGGTACTAATTCAGATACTCTACTGATTTCTTTAGCAAATACATTATTAACAAAATCAGAAAGTTCTTCTTCATTTTCTATTTTTGGCATACCATATATATTTCTATGATTTCTATAATCTTCTTTTATTTTTTCTAAATCTTCTTCTTTTATTTTAATAGGTAACCCTGCAACTAAAATTTTTCTAAATTCGGCATAGTTTTCCTTAATTAAACATTCAATTGGTTCTACCCTTACCCATATTGGTTTTTTATAATCTGGTCGATAAACATTACCATTTGATAAGTGGTGATAAAAAGATTCAGCTTCATAAAAACTTGGAATTACTCTTATCGCTTTTATCCCGAAGGCGTGATATACTCTTTGTTTTTCTTTGGTTTTCGGATTAGTAAAATAAGTATCAGTTTTTTCTAATAAATCTTTTTGATAAGCTTTTTCAAATAACTCTTGGTATCCATCATTTAAAACGGTTTGGGGAGCTTCCTCTTTTAACCAACCAATATTTCCTTCTACTTTAGTAAATGTTTCTTCTAAAGAATTGAATATAAATCCTAATCTTAATCCTAAAAAGCTGAAATCAAAATTGTTCATAAAAAAAATCGTTCCTGTATATTGAGGAGAAACATTTTCTAATGCCCAATTTGCTCTTACATAATCCCAACTATTTAAATATGAACATTCTGGTATACCTCGTCCTTCAATAAAGTTGTCTATTTCACTAAAAAATTTATGAACCATATGCATGTTAACTAATCCAAGTCCCCCAGTTAATATGGCATAATCACTTATTTCTCTTGTTGAGGGTTTCTCAAATCGTTTGTCACGAATAACTGCCATAGGAGGAGTTAAAGTTAAGGGTTTTAATTCTTTTGTACCTTGTATTTCTGATTTTAAAAGATGCCATGTAAAACTTTTTTGCAATTGTTTTTTCATAGTTTCAAGAAATAACTTTTTATCAAAGCTACTATTCCATATTTCTTGCATATGTTCATTAATTTTATCTTCGGAAACATCTTTTTCAGATAAAAGAGGACTTACAAAATAATTTCCCACTTTACAAAAAGGGATAGGTTGGACAAGATAGTAATGTTCCCAATTTTTATAATGAACTACTTTAATTACTTTTTCCTTTGTATCACTTATTTCAAATTCATCCCAACCATCATACTGTTTTCCAGTTTTAATTAATGTATGACCTTCTTTTAAATATTTTTCTACATTCCGATCATATTCTGAACAAGGATATGTAAAAAAAGGAAAATAATATCTATTATAAGCACATGTAGACAATGGTAAATCTAAATCTACTAACCATTCATCTGGTATAGCGAGTTTAAACATGAAAGGAACTCTAGCTTTTTTATCATAGGTTTCGTGGGGATATATAACTGGTTCTTGATTTTCTAGGAATTTGAATGGTTTTGCCCAAAAACTACAATAAGGAATATCAATCTTAGAATAATCTGTTGCCACTACTTGATAATAGGCTCTAGGGAATTCAGTATTATAAACACAACTAATCATCTCGAATGAAAGATCGCCTATGTATTCCACTTTACCAAAACCATTCTTAAATGCAACCATCTCACCATATGGTAATTCTGGTTTAATATTAAAATCAAATAATTCTTCTAAGTTATTCATAGCAATTCGCTCCTTTAAAAGTATTTTTATTATAGCATAATGACAAGAAAAAAGGAAGAACTACTTTTCTTCCTCTAATCGTTTTAAAACTTCTTGACGATTTATACCTAATTTTTCTAATTCTTTGATTTCATCGTCTAGTTTTTTAATTCTTCTTTTAATTTCTTCTTTTAAGACCTTTGAAATATCTTCCGAAATAAAGCACCCTTTCGTCGATAAAGAACGAATAATACCTTCACTTTCTAATATTTCATAAGCTTTTTTAACCGTGTTCGGATTAATGCCTAAAAAGGACGCTAGTTCTCTAATCGAAGGAAGTTGATCCTTTGGATGTAGTATTCCCAAGGCAACGTGTCCTTTTATTTGTTCTACAATCTGAGAATAAATAGGTGTTTTATTTTGATAATCAATCATTACCGTGTGTAACAAGGATACTTCCTCCCCTCTTTAATCTTGATTTAAAATTTCTTTTTCAAAAGAAGCGATATCATTACTATAGAAGTAATATTCTCTTCCATCTAGATACATCCAGTCAATAGCTAAATAAGGTTTACTACTATCGATAACGGAATCTTTTTCTTCTATATACGAAAACATTTTATCAATATCGATTTTATCGAAAGAAATAGGTTCATGATCTATCTCACTATCTATTATATCAATATCTAGGTAACTAAGGTTATCCTTTTTTTCATTTGAAGACAAAAACTTTTTCGTTTGACGATTAATTTCTTCTAAAATTACGGATTCTTCTTCACTATAATTCTTTAGTGAAAGCGTTATTTTTTTGAGTTCATGATCTTCGTAGGTATAGAGTTTAAGAATCGACTTATAGCTATCGTTATCCGTATATAAATAATCTTTTACTTGATACTTTTCTTTTAAAGAGAAAATCGCTTTAGAGATAGCATCTTCTTTTGTTACTTTCAAAAGATAATGTCCATAATCTATACCGATTGGTTGAGTATTTATTTCGTCTTTTAATCTTTTTTGATAATTTTCATCTAAGATGAGTTCATTGAGTAACCAAGTTAACTCTTCTTCATTTAAAGTAAGATATAGACGAATATTTCGATGGTCTTTCATATTTAGTGTAAGTTCTAAGGAAGTAGAAGACTCCTCATCATTATCGGTTTCTTCTTGCTCTTCTTTACGATTAAGTTCTTGCCTTTTAATTTGGTTTTGAATCAGTTTATTAATCAGTTCGGTTTTTATAGAAGGACTTGAAATAGGTATTAATTCTCTTGCGATTTTAAACGCATCATTACTAGCATAATCAATGGAAATAGATTCTACATCTTCTTCTTTATAAGTAATGGTCCGTGGTCGGTCAATCGCATAGACATAAGCATATACTATGAAAAGCGTTACCACAAAAGTTAAAATGGTGTACTTTCTTTTGGGTTTACATTTGGTAATTCGGTCGTAGATAAGGACATAAATCACTAAGAGAAATAAGAATAATAATACGATAGACCATTCATTAGATCCTCTTACGACAAATAGGAGAAAAAGGAAGAACGCAAGGGGCGCAAGAGTTAAGGCTTGTACCAAAAGATGGATTTTTGTACTTTTGAAGGATGTATCAAAATATTCTAATTCTTTCTTTCTAAAGAAGTAAATTCCTAAAAAGAAATAGAGAATACTTAAAAGAAGTGTCCAAAGAACATGCATGTTGGTAAGTGTAAGACTTCCATAAAAAAGGGATAAAAATAAATTGGCAACCCCATTTTCAATGATGTAATAAGGGGAATGCATCGATAAATGGAAAACATTCTTGATAACAGAAAAGTCAACCTGTAATTGTCTTTCATACAAATAAATCATAGTATAGATAAGGAATGGAACAAAGAAAACAATAAGTAGAATTAAGGCAATTTGGGTAATCTTGTTTCCACCTAGGGACAAAGCTAAATTGCTAACTGTAAATAGAAAGAAATAAAGGACTAAAAAGATGATAAAATAATCAACAAACATATAAGGTGCATAAATAACGCCTGGAGAAAGTCCTGTGATGAGTCCTGAAAGAAGGGTATTCGTTAAGATAAATAAGAAAATAATAGCAAGTCCTGCCATGGTATTGGTAAAAAAGATGGTCTTTCTACTAAGTGGCAAAGAAGCAGTAAAATCGATGGAGGTTTTCTTATAAATATAATTAAATAAAGTCATCGATAACAAAATAGGAAGGAAAAACAACCCTATCATCGTAACGGTCGAAAGATCTGGTAGAGTTAATAACACATGGCTAGAGGAAGAAACCGTATGGAAGATGCTAATAACATTTAGAAGGGTCATAAAGCCAAAGGCAAAAATCAAGAGATTTTTAGATTTTTTAATATTTTGAATAAAGTAATTTTTATTCCACCACGCCATAACCTAACGCCTCCATTTCATAAATAAATATTTCTTCTAAAGTAAGGGGTATAAAATCTAAAAGATCGGGATTCATCTTTTCCAGTTTTTTTCGAACCTCTGTTTCTTCTCCTCGTAGGATTAAGGTAATGATACTGCCTATCTTTTGATAAGAAAGTAAATCAAAAGAAGCAAAGTCATCTTTTTCTAGATCTTTCTTAAAGTGAATTTGTACCTTAAAGAGTTGACTTTTTAAATCATCGGTTTCTTTCTCAAACAAAATTTTTCCATTATAGAGAATCGCTAAATGATCACAAAGATCTTCTAATTCGCGTAAATTGTGACTGGCAATTAAGAAGGTAGACTTCTCTTCAACCATCAAGTCGATCATCCATTTCTTGATCACTTTTCGAATGACTGGATCAATTCCATCGAAGGTTTCATCGAAAAAGTAGTAAGCACATCTTGAAGCAAGGGCTAAGATGAGGGAGCATTGCCGTTTTTGTCCTTTCGATAAATGCTCGATTTTTTCTTCCATCGAAAGTTTTAATTCATCCGCCATTTCCTTTACCTTGGATAAATTGAAAGAAGGATAAATAGCATCATAGAACAAGGCCATGTCGTACAAAGTATAATTGGGATAAAAATAAACTTCATCTGGAATAAAGAACATTTTTTCTTTGGCTTTGGAGCAATCAAAGATAGCTTCTTTTCCAAACGTAATGGTTCCAGTATCGGGTGCATAAATTCCGTTAATGAGTCTTAACAAGGTACTTTTACCTACACCATTTGCGCCGATTAGTCCATAGATTCCATTTTCTTCTAAAGTGAAGTTGACATCTGTTAAAACTTCTTTGTCTTGAAATCGTTTAACTACATGAGTTACTTTAATCATACACATTCTCCTTTATTGTATTATTTGAACTAGTACAATTTAAATATAGCAATTATTTTTTAAGAAGTCAATAAAAAAACGAATTTAATCGTTTTCTTTTTAATTTATTTCTTCTTGAATTCTTTGCACTTCTTCTAAAGTAAGACCCGTACATTGCATAATGGTTTCCATATCAAGATTATTTTTTAACATGTTTAATACAATTTCTTTTTGAGTTTTCTTTTCTCCTTCTTCGAATCCCTCAAGACGAAAGTCTTGATACTTCCTTCTTTCCCACATCTCTCGTTCTGCTTCTGTTATAAATTCTTCACTCGATAAGGTCTCTAATTCTTCTTCTACTTTCTTCAATTTCGGATCCCCTCCACTTACCTTCTCTAAATCTTTTTTATTTGTTAACACCAGCATCAGCATTAACTTCTCTAAAGCATTTATTTCTCTTTTATTATAATACTTCTCTTCGATTTTGAAAAGGTC
>CANQIE010000003.1 GCA_947623935.1 uncultured Bacilli bacterium
TTTTATATTCCCCTCAGGATTTCCATAATTAAGTGCACATGAAGTAAAAAACGTGCAGTTAAATAAAAATTTTACGCTTTTTCTTTTGCAAAAAAAATTAACAAAAAGTTGACGTGGGGGGGGGTAGTTTTATAATAAAAATGTAAATAGAATATAAAAACAGTTTCTTTTTAGTTAATTTTGAAGTTTTAATAATAAAAACAAACTATAATGGAAACTATAAATAATAAAAGGAGAAGTGAAGTTATGGAAGAGAAAAGGACTAAGAAAGAACTAGTTGCAGTTTGTTTACTTGTATTGAGTCTTATTTTAATTACAATAGGAACCACCTTTGCTTTCTTTCAGTATTCAAAACAAGGACAAATCGAAAATAAATTAGAATCAGGAACATTAACCTTTATTTATGATGAAAATAGAAAAGACAAAAATGGAGTAAGTCTAACGAATGCTTTTCCAATGAGTGATACTGATGGAACAAAACAAACAGGAACAGGCTTTTTTGAATTCCAAGTAAGATCGAAAGCAAGAGGAGCATCCATTTATTATGAAATCTATTTAACAAAGGATAATAATTCTACTTTACCAGAATATGCGGTAAAGACTTATTTAACAGAAGTAAGTGATACTGGAACTGAAACAGGAGTATCCAATCTATTTACAAGTGAGGCAATCAATCTATATAGTGAGTTAGGAGAAAGTAAAGTTCCATCGATGTTAAAACAAGAAGTAATTGGAAAGACTTTATATCAAGGAAGTGTAAGTGAAGAAGAGATTACAAAGACATTCCGGTATAGAATGTGGATAGATAATGATGCAAATCAAGTAAGAGGAGGAGAGTGGATTCATAATAATAAAACCTTTTCTGTAAAAGTAAATGTATATGCTCAAAACAATAGTATACCTGGGCCAACAGATCTAACTGAAATTTGTAATGATAGTAATGTCAATGAACCGAAATTAGTAGAAGGAATGATACCGGTATATTATGATTATGAAGAAGCAACCTGGAAGAAAGCAAATGCAAAAACCGCTAACTGGTACAATTACTGTAATCAAGAATGGGCGAATGCAGTAACGATAGGATTAGATGCAGATGGAGGGACCACTCAAAGAGAAGAATATCAAAAAGCATCACCAGATACTCCAATAGAGATGGATGACATTAATACCATGTGGGTATGGATCCCAAGATATGAATACAAATATACGAATTTAGGAGAACAGTATGCAGGAGGAACCAAAGAACATCCGGGAGAAATAGAAATTAACTTTATAAATGGAATTAGTGATACACCAAGTAATGAAAATTATAAAGTACATCCAGCTTTTACTTTTGGAGATGACAAATTAACAGGCTTCTGGTATGGGAAGTTTGAAACAAGTACAAGCTCTGAGTGTAAAGAAAGTACAGAAACTTGTAATAAAGCTGATTTAAAACCATACATTAAACCAAATACAACATCCTGGAGGTATGTACAGGTGGCCAATGCATTTTATGCATCAAGAAAAATGCAAACAGAAAAATATGCTATTTATGGATTTCCAAATGATGAAAGTTATGATACACATATGAGTAAGGATAGTGAATGGGGTGCAGTTGCCTACTTATCCCAAAGCCAATATGGCAAATATGGAAATGATGAAGAAGAAGTGTATATCAATAATTGCTCTCAATTGATAACAGGCATCGCAGGAGACACTGCTAGTGCGGAGGCAAGTGATAGTACTTGTACTGAAAATACTTATGAAACTTTGAAAGGACAGAAGGCGTCCACGACAGGAAATATTACAGGAGTATATGATATGTCTGGAGGAGCAGCTGAATATTCAATGGCTGCACGTAAAGATCCTGATACGGGTAGACTAGCGACATTACTTTCTGGATTTGTTGATGATGAAGTTAGTGAAAAGAAAATCCCGGACGCTAAATATTATAATTTATATGCAAACAATATATCAACAACAGCATGTGATGGGCAAGTATGTTATGGATATGCCTTATCAGAGACTGCATCGTGGTATATTGATTCTGGCTTTTTTGTTGAAAGTCCAACATGGTCTATACGTAGTAATCATTACAACACTGGATTGAATTCAGGTATCTTTGCTTGGGCTGTCCTAAGTAATGGATTTGCATGGCCTACCTACTCGTTCCGCATTGTACTTTCTCCTATAGGGGCGTGATCAGTATATTCTTATAAGATACGCACAATAAATTCTATAAATAAATCATGTAAAAATGGTTGAGCATTCTCTATTATTAGTTGTATACTATTATTGAAAAGGAACGTACCTAGGAAAGATAGGTACTTTTTTGTTTGCATATCTAGACAAAAATGCTTAATAGTGCTATAATATAGACTCGTATAGCAGTTAAGGAGGTAGAACATGACAAAGAATCGATTTTTAGTTAAAAACATCTATCTTGGATGGGTACAATATTTAGAAGAGAATGAAAATAAGATTGTAGCTTTTGAGAAGAGAGAAGATTTTTTCTCAAAAACACCTAGTTATTTACCAGTTCATTCCGATATAGGGTACTATTATGTACAGACTATGGAACCTATTCGTAAAGTGGTATCTAAAAAATTAGGTACTACTATTACCCTTCGTAGATTAGATGAAATCATAGATAAAATGAATAGAGAAAAGACGAACTTTATTCTTTCAAAAGAAATGGAACAAGTAGATGAAGTAGTTACCGAAAGACCAAAAGATAATTATGAATTTGTTCCTGAAGTAGCAATGGCTAAAGAAGAAGTTAAAGTGATGCGTTACAAAGCAAGAAAAAACCGTAAAGCTGCTTAGAAAACACGATTAAATTCGTGTTTTTTCTTTAAAAAAGAGGAATTATAAGGTATAATAAAGAACGGAGTGGATAGTAATGGATAAAATTATTATTAAGGGAGCAAGAGAAAATAATTTAAAAAATGTAGATATCGAACTTCCTAAAAATAAATTAATAGTTATGACGGGTGTTTCTGGAAGTGGAAAAAGTAGTTTAGCGTTTGATACTATTTATGCGGAAGGACAACGTCGTTATGTAGAAAGTTTGTCGGCATATGCAAGACAGTTTTTAGGGGGAACGGATAAACCCGATGTGGATTCGATTGAAGGATTATCCCCATCGATTAGTATTGATCAAAAAACGACGAGTAAAAATCCACGTTCTACGGTTGGAACCGTTACGGAAATCTATGATTATTTTCGTCTTTTGTTTGCCCGTATTGGTACGCCTTACTGTCCAAATCATCATATTCCCATTACTTCTCAATCCGTAGATGAAATTGTGAATAAAATTATGGAACGTGAAGTAGGAACAAAACTTATTATTTTATCACCGGTGGTACATGGTGAAAAAGGAACGCATAAAGACTTACTAGACCACTTACGAAGTGAAGGTTATGTACGGATTCGTATCAATGGCGAAATGATTGATTTAAGTGAAGAAGTAACCTTAGAGAAGAATAAAAAAGATAATATCGATGTCGTGATTGACCGTATTGTTTTAAAAGAAGATAGCCGGCTTCGTTTAGCCGATTCGGTTGAAAATGCCATTAAATTATCCAAAGGGAAAGTGGTTATCGATTTTGTAGGGGATAAAGAGGTGGTATTCTCTGAGAACTTTGCTTGTCCTTACTGTGATTTCTCACTTCCTGAACTAGAGCCTAGAATGTTTAGTTTTAACGCTCCTTTTGGAGCGTGTCCTGATTGTAAAGGACTTGGTGTTAAACTTAAAATGGATCCGGATTTAGTGGTACCGGACTCCACTAAATCTTTAAATAAAGGCGCTATTAAGACTTTAACGGATGATCCAGAAGCCCTTGATTTTAAACGCTTAGAGTGTCTTTGTAAACATTATAAAATCGATATGGACAAGCCCTTTTATAAATTAACAAAAGCACAACAAGATTATGTTCTTTATGGAAGTGATGAGCCTATTCATTTTAAATATCAATCGAAGAGTGGAAATCTCTATAATAATACGGATTATTACGAAGGAATTATTAATAATCTAGAACGTCGTTATATGGAAACTTCTTCTACCTGGATTAGAGATTGGCTTGAAAACTATATGATTGAAACCGAATGTGAAACTTGTCATGGAGCTCGTCTTAAAGATGATGTTTTATCGGTTTTAGTGGGTGGTAAAAACATCTATGAAGTAACGTGCATGAGTATCAAAGAATTAATTCACTTTTTCGATACATTAAAATTATCGCCTTCTGAAAAAGAAATTGCTGAACTTTTAATTAAAGAAATACAATCTCGTCTTGCTTTCTTATCGAATGTAGGACTCGATTATTTAACTTTAAGTCGTTCGGCTGGAACGCTTTCTGGAGGAGAAGCACAACGAATAAGACTTGCAACCCAAATTGGCTCGAAACTAACCGGAGTTCTCTATGTTTTAGATGAACCTTCGATTGGACTTCATCAACGGGATAATGAACGTCTTATTAATTCCCTTAAAGAGATGCGTGATTTAGGAAATACCTTAATTGTAGTAGAACACGATACAGATACCATGCTAGCTAGTGACTACTTAGTCGATGTAGGTCCTGGTGCTGGAGAGTATGGTGGCGAAATCGTTGCCAAAGGAACTCCTGAAGAAGTCATGAAGAACGAAAACAGTATTACAGGTCGTTACTTATCGGGAAAAGAAAAAATTGATATTCCTAAAACACGTCGTAAAGGAAATGGAAAGTTTATTGAAATCAAGGGTGCCGAAGAACACAACTTAAAGAAAATCGATGTTAAGATTCCGCTTGGAACGTTTACTTGTGTAACCGGTGTTTCAGGAAGCGGAAAGAGTAGTTTAATTAATGAGATTCTTTGTAAAGCAGCGAAGGTAGAAATCTATAAATCAAGGATAAAACCAGGTAAATACAAAGATATAAAAGGTTTAAAAAATATTGATAAAATTGTTGAAATCACGCAAAACCCTATTGGTAGAACGCCACGAAGCAATCCTGCAACATATACGGGTGTTTTCGATGAAATTAGAGATTTGTTCACAAATACTAAAGAAGCCAAAATGTTAGGCTATGGTAAAGATCGTTTCTCTTTCAATGTTAAGGGTGGAAGATGTGAAGCTTGTCGTGGAGATGGTGTTAAGAAAATCGAAATGCACTTCTTACCGGATGTCTATATTCCTTGTGAAGTTTGTCATGGAAGTCGTTATAATCAGGAAACTTTAACGATTAAATACAAAGGTAAAAACATTGCCGATGTTCTAGATATGCGGGTAACGGAAGCTTTAAAATTCTTTGAAAATGTGCCTCGTATTAAAAACAAACTACAAGTTTTAGAAGATGTAGGAATTGGATATATTAAATTAGGTCAAAGTGCTACTACTTTATCAGGAGGAGAAGCAGGAAGAGTAAAACTTGCTAAAGAACTACAGAAAAAACCAACCGGTAAAACCTTATTTGTCTTAGATGAACCAACTACTGGACTTCATTCTCATGACATCAAAAGACTGCTTGCAATATTTCAAAAAATAGTAGATAATAAAGATACCGTAGTAATCATTGAACATAACTTAGATGTCATCAAAGTAGCGGATTACATTATCGATTTAGGTCCTGAAGGAGGAGACCAAGGAGGAACCGTTGTTACTACTGGTACTCCGGAAGAAGTAAGCAAAGTTCAATCCTCTTATACAGGTCAATTCTTAAAAAAGATTTTATAAGGAGAAGCCATGTCTAAAAAAGAAGAAAAAAAAGAACCCATTGTAACCCCCATTAGTGTTATGGAATGGATTATCTATATGATGGGATATGCCCTTGTTTTACTGGTGGTATCGCAATTCTTTAAATCGTTTCAGTTGGATTATTCTTATTATGGACTTTATGCTTTTCTAGCAGTAGTTATCATCTATATCTTAAATAAAACGATTAAACCCATTCTTTTTTACTTAACTTTACCTATTACAGGAGCTACTTTAGGTTTATTTTATCCTGTTTTAAATGTCTTTATTTTAAAGCTTACCGATTGGATTTTGTTAGATCACTTTAATTTAACCAATATTTGGATTGCTTTCTTTATAGCGATTTTAATTGCCATTATGAACTTCTTGGTCGAAGGCCTTATTATTAAACCTTTAGTAAGGAGGATAAAGAAATATGAGTAGAATTGCTCTTGATTTAGGATTTATACAAATTTATTGGTATACGCTTTTCATTTTATTAGCGGTATTAGTAGGATGTACTGTTATTTATCTAGAGGTTCGTAAGCAAAAATTCAATGTCGATTTTTTCATTAACCTTTTGTTTTATAGCATTCTCTTTGGCTTGATTGGAGCAAGACTTTACTATGTGTTATTTAACCTTGATTATTATTTAAAATATCCAATCGAAATTTTCGAGGTATGGAATGGTGGGCTTGCAATTCATGGCGGTATTTTTGCAGGGCTCCTCTTTATTATCATCTATACCCATCGTTACAAAGTAAAAACATTAAAAGTTTTAGATATGGTAACCCCGGGTCTTTTAATTGGACAGGCGATTGGTAGATGGGGGAATTTCTTTAATCAAGAAGCTTTTGGTGCTATTACGACAAAAGAAGCCATTGAAAAATTAGGGGTACCGGAGGCCATTGTCGAAGGAATGAAAATCGATGGATTCTATCGTCAACCTACCTTTTTATACGAATCCATTTGGAACTTCTTTGGTTTTCTCATTCTTTTGATGTTAAGAAGATATCGTTATATTAAAACAGGACAATTAACCGGATTCTATTTAATGTGGTATTCTTTTGGAAGATTCTTTATTGAAGGAATGCGTACCGATAGTCTCATGCTAGGACCTCTTCGTATTGCGCAAGTGGTATCTGTTATCCTCTTTATCGTAGGACTTATCTTATTCTTCTTTGCTAAGAGAGGATCTAAGTTCGATAACTTATATAAGGAGGAGAACAAGGATGAAGTTAGATTTTGATGTTATTGTTATAGGCGCAGGTCTTGGTGGCTTGCTTGCAAGTTTCTATCTTGAAGCAAGAGAAAAAAGTTGTCTTCTTTTAGAAAAGGAGATTCCAGGTGGACAATTAAATGAAATTTCACTTATGGAAGGATACCCAATTGTAGGGGAAATGAGTGGATCCCATCTTGCCGAAGAGTTATTAAATCAGGCTCAAGAGATGGGAGTTTGTTACCGGTATGGTGATGTGAAA
The DNA here is from genome assembly GCA_947623935.1 of uncultured Bacilli bacterium. Classification (GTDB taxonomy): domain Bacteria; phylum Bacillota_I; class Bacilli_A; order RF39; family UBA660; genus Faecenecus. Next base: position 7,171 of record CANQIE010000003.1, read on the forward strand.
GAAATAAGGAACCTAGGCGATTATAAAGAAGTGGTTACTTCTCAAGAAGTGATTTCTTGCAAGTATGTTCTTCTTGCCATGGGAAGTAGACCTATGTTATTAGGGTTAGATAATGAAAAACAACTTTTGGATCGTGGCATTCATTATGCTTTCGACGGAAATGAAGCTTTTTATATGAATAAAGAAGTAGCTATTGTTGGTAATAGTGAAGAGGCAGTTCTTGGGGCTATTAGGTTAGCAAATCTTGCAAAAGAAGTACATTTAATTGCTTCAACGGAAGATTTAATGGTAGCTCCTTATCTTAAGAAAAGACTTAAAACAAAAGAAAATGTTTCTGTTTCTTATTGCACCGAAATTCGTCAATTACTTGAAGAAGAGAGTCATTTGATGGGGCTTCGTCTAGTAAATAGGCGAGCAAATGAAGAGAAAATACTTCCGGTTGAAGGATGCTTTGTCTTCATAGGAAGAGTTCCCAATAGTGAGTGTGCCTTATCGCTTGGTATTACAGATGAAGAGGGCTCTATTTTAGTAGATACGCATAATGAAACGAAGATTCGCAATATTTTTGCAGTCGGAGATGTGGTAAAAAAAGAAGATTATCAATTAGAAACTATTCTTTCCGATTGTGCAGTTGCATCTCGCGCTATTGTATATCGAAATAATTAATAAAAAGAATAAAAGAGGAGTTATTTATGACATTAATGAATAAATTTTTAATTGGTCTTACGCTAGTATTATTTATACTGGGAATTATCTTTTTTACGATGTATTTAACGAATCGAAAAAAGGTGGATCCTGAAAATAAAAAGCAAGTACGTAATCAAAAGTTAAACTTTTATCTTGCACTTTATCTATTGATTGGATCTCTAGTCGTAGGACTATTTCTATTTATTATTTTTTAAATAAGCATCTAGCGATAGTGCTTTTTTTGTGAAAAAAAGTAAACAAAAAGTTGACGTGGGGGGGGGTAGTTTTATAATAGAAATAGATAAATAATAAAGGAAGTGTAGAAAGGTGAAGATAAAAGGAAGACAACAGGTAGCCTTGTTTTTATTTTTATTAGGGATGATTTGCTTGTTATCCGGAACTAGTTATGCTTTCTATGAAGTACTTTATGAAGGAAGAACAGAAAATAAATTAGAAGCAGGAAGTTTTGCGATCGCTTTTGAAAATAAAAGTAATACTATAACACTCGATAATGCATATCCCATGAGTGATGAAGAAGGAAATAATCTTGATCCTTTTCGTTTTTCAATAACGAATAATGGAACCCTTGCTTCCAAGTATCAATTAAGTATAGAAGAAGATAGTAAGAACACGTTAAGTCGAGGATATTTAAAATATAGTTTAAAGAGAAATAATGAAGAAATAACTAGTCCTTCTACTTTATCTAGTTTAATCATAGTAGATAATCAAACATTGGAACCAGAAGCAGTAGATAATTATGAATTAAGAATATGGTTAGATTATAATACACCAAATGAAGCAATGAATCAAATATGGAAAGGAAAGATAAAGTTAGTAGCCCATGATAATGGAGTACAATATATAGAAGACCATATAGCCCCAACCATAGAACTAGAAGGTAAATTAGTCATGACGATTGAAAAAGGAGGAACCTTTACTGATCCGGGAGTAAAATCTGTAACAGATAATGTAGATAAAACAATAGATAAAAGTAAAGTAACTACTCGTTATGAATATTATGATGGAGATAAAGTAAGTACAGTAACCAGTGTAGATACAGGAAAAGAAGGAGTATATATCATCTATTATGAAATAAAAGATGAAAGTGGAAATAAAGGAGTAATAGCAAGGACTGTAAATGTAGTACAAGTAAATAAGAGTGCTCCAACGATTACTTTAGTAGGAGAAAGTACCTTAACGTATGCAAGAGGAAATTACTATGTAGAACCTGGAGCAACAGCTAAAGATGAACAGAATAATGATTTAACCAATCAAATGATAACAATTCATAATTTAAACTTAAATATAGAAGAAGACCAAGTAGTGAAATACTTTGTAATAGATAAAGATGGAAACATAGGAGGGAACACAAGAAATATACATGTAGTGCCTGCCTATAAAGATAATACCAATGCCAATGAACCAAAGATCGTTGAAGGAATGATACCAGTAAAGTGGGATGAAGGTTTACAAAAATGGGTCAAAGTAGATATGATAGATCAATGGTACAATTATGAAATACAAGAATGGGCGAATGCGGTAACCGTTTCTGAAACAAGAAGAAAAGAATACCAAACTGCAGCAAAAGATACACCAATAGAGATGGATGACATTAATACGATGTGGGTATGGATACCAAGATATGAATATAAATATACCAATTTGGGAACACAATATGCAGGAGGAACACAAGAACAACCAGGAGAAATAGGAATCAACTTTATAAATGGAACGAGTAGCAAAGTAAGTGATGAAAATAATTACAAGATGCATCCAGCATTCACTTTTGGAGATAAAGAACTAACAGGAATCTGGTATGGAAAGTTTGAAACAAGTAATAAAGAAGAAAAATTTACGACTAATGTGGGTTCTAATAGTTCAACATTAACTCCAATCATAAAGCCGGGAGTAGTATCATGGAGATGGGTGCAAATATCGAATATATTTTATGCCTCAAGAAAGATGCAAACAGAGAAATATGCTGTTTATGGATTTCCAAATAGTGAAAATTATGATACCCATGTAAGTAAGGCCCGTGAATGGGGAGCAGTTGCTTATTTATCTCAAAGTAAGTATGGAAAATATGGAAATAGTAATTATGATATAGATAGTAAAGAAGTTACTAAAAATAGGTTCAATATAACGGGAAATGGCTTCAATAATGCAGAAACTTATGAAACCGAAGGGGGTCAAAAAGCGTCCACGACCGGAAATATCACAGGAGTGTATGATATGAATGGTGGAATATGGGAATATGTTATGACCGTATATGCTGATAGTGAAGGAAAGCCAAGAAGTGGACAAGATGCTACTAAAAATTCAGGCTTTAATGGAACACTTTCTGATAATACAAAGTATACTGAAGGGGAAGACTTTCCAGATGCTAAATATTATGATTTATATACAGGAGGTTCTGATACTGCATGTAATGGAGGAATCTGTTATGGATATGCTTATTCTGAAACTAGAAGTTGGTATCATAATATGTTCGGAACACCATATTCTTTAAACCCATGGGTTGTTTATGGAGGATCTTTAGATATGGCTACATTAACAGGAGTGTTTGCTATTGGTAATATTTCTGGTTATATACAAGTTAACATGTCATTTCGTCTTGTACTTGCTCCATAATAATTTTTGCTATTTTTCCTTTTCCTTGTTATACTTAAAACAAGAGGTGAAAAGAGATGTCTTTTTCTACGACTATTAAAAATGAATTAACCAAAATAGATACAACTAGGTCAGAGAAAATTGCACTTCTTTCTGCCTTTTTTCGTAATAATGCCATTTATACTAGTGATAAGATTGAACTGGTCACTGAAAATAGTACAGTGGCTAAATATTTGTTTCAATTATTAAAAGATACCTATCAAGTCACCTTGCAAATAGAAAAAAAGAAAAATAATAACTTTACTCGAGGTAATCTTTATATGATGACGGTGGTAGAAAAAATTGATCTTATTTTGAAAGATTTATCCGTTATTAGTGAGCATGGATATTATTTGGTAGAACCGATGGATTATATTGTTTCAACATTAGAAGATCAAGCAGCTTATCTTAGAGGGTTGTTTCTTGCCAAAGGAAGTATCAACGATCCTAAGACTTCTAGATATCATTTAGCATTCTCAATAGACACGATTGAGGAAGCTACCTTTGATCAAGATTTACTTAATAACTTTGATTTAAATAGTAAAATTATTACCCGTGATAAAGGCTATATGGTCTATATTAAGGAAGCAGAAAAGATAGGTGACTTTTTACGATTGATTCGTGCAAGTAATGCCCTTTTCTATTATGAAGATATTCGTATTTATAGAGATCATAAAAATATGGCAAATCGTCTTAATAACTGTGAACAAGCAAATATTGATAAGACCATTGAAACCGCTACAAAACAGGTTCGGGATATTGAATATTTAATCGATGAAGTAGGACTCGATTTATTGGATGATAAGACCAAAGAAGCGGCCACTTATCGACTTAAGTATCCAGAAAGTTCACTAATCGAATTAAGTGAAATTATTTCTTTAGAAACCGGAAATAAAATAACGAAGTCGGGTCTTAATCATCGTTTTCGTAAGATTCGAGATTTAGTTAGCAGAATGAAGCAAACAAAAAGATAGAAGCCCTATCTTTTTTCTATAATATCATCAATTAATCCATATTCTTTTGCTTCTTTGGCATCTAAGAAATGATCTCGTTCGGTATCTTGTTCAATTTTTTCTAATGGTTTTCCGGTATTTTTGGCAAGCATTTCATTGAGACGTTTTTTCATTTTTAAAATATGTTCGGCAGCAATTTGAATTTCGGTTGCTTGTCCTTTTGCTCCACCTAGGGGTTGATGAATCATTACTTCGGCATTAGGAAGTGCAAATCTTTTTCCTTTGCTTCCACAGGAAAGGAGAAAAGCGGCCATACTTGCAGCCATTCCGACACATATAGTGGAGACATCACTTTTAATAAAGTTCATGGTATCCAATATTGCCATTCCAGCAGTGATAACGCCTCCTGGAGAGTTAATATATAACGAGATATCATCATGATTTAAAGAATCCAAATAAAGAAGTTGAGCCACTACTAAATTAGCAGAGTCATCATCGATTTCACCGCTTAACAAAATAATTCGATTTTTTAAGAGTCTTGAGAAAATATCGTAGCTTCGTTCTCCATTTGCTTCTCTTTCAACTACCATAGGTACTAAATTCATAAAATAATCACCTATTAATAAGATTAGAAAAATAGATACATTTTATTCCATTTCTTTCTGATTATGGAAAGTAAAATCTCGACAAAATATCTTTCCAATGTGTCCTCTTTTTTTTTCTTCTTATTTATGGTACAATAGGCATAGAATAGAATAAGTGGGTGACTTTTGTGATGGAAAATATTAAAGTTAAAGTCCAAGATCAAATGTTGGAAATAGGAAAAAATACAACTTTTTTAGAACTTAGCAAAAACTATGAAAAAGACTTTGCTTATCCTATTGTTATTGCGTCTTTTAATGGAGTATATCAAGAATTAAATCAACCTATTAAAAAAGAAGGTGTTATTTCTTTTTATGATTTAAAAGATCGAACAGCCAATCGTATTTATTTAAATGGACTTATCTTTTTAACTTTGTGTGCAGGTAAGGAATTGTTTGGTCCATCTTCAAATTACAAGGTACTTCATTCTCTTGATAAAGGACTCTATATTGAGACGGACGTTTCTTTAACGGAAGAAAAAGTTACAAGATTAGAACAAAAAATGCATGAGTTAGTAGCTCTTGAACTTCCAATTACCAAGATGAATGTTACTAGAATTGATGCTATTCAGTATTTCGATAGCATAGGGGATACGGCAAAAGCAGATATTATGCGCTATAACACCAATACTTATGTTACTTTATACAAATTAGGAAACAACTATAGCTATTTCTATGGATTAATGCCGGTTAATACCAAACAATTATCTTCTTTTGAACTTACTTATTTAAATGAAGAAGGCTTTGTTTTAAGATTTCCTACTATCTATATGGAAAAGGGCATTAAACCTTATGAGCATCGTGAAAAAATGTTCCAAGCCTTTAACGAATCTAGAACTTGGGAAAAAGTAATGCATCTTGAAAATGTTGGGGAATTAAACAAAGTTGTTTCGCAAGGAAACATAGGTGATATTATTCGTATCTCTGAAACATTACAAAATCAAAAACTTTTGGAGATTGCAAGAGCGATTGAACAAAGAAGAAATGAGATTAAAGTCATTTTAATCGCGGGGCCTACTTCTTCCGGAAAAACGACAACGAACCGTAAATTATCGATGTATTTACGCAGTTTTGGAATGAATCCGATTCCTTTATCGATGGATGATTACTTTAAAGATCGAAACGATACACCGCTTGGAAGTGATGGAGAACCTGATTTTGAATGTTTAGAAGCAGTTGATTTGGAATTATTTAATAATCAAATAGCCGCTCTTTTAAAAGGAGAAACAGTTACGGTTCCAACCTTCAATTTTTTAGTAGGTATGAAAGAATTTAAGAACAAAATTCACTTGGGCGAAAATGAACTCTTATTGATTGAAGGAATTCATGGATTAAATCCTGCTATTTTAAAGGATATTCCTAAGAGTCAAAAATGTAAGATTTACTTATCGCCTTTAACGACATTAAGTATTGATAATCAAAATCGTATTCCATCTACTGATAACCGTCTTCTAAGAAGAATTGTAAGAGATAATAAAACAAGAGGTTACAAAGTGGAAGATACGCTTAAAATATGGTCTAAAGTAAGAGCCGGAGAAGAAAAATATATTTTCCCATATCAAGATGAAGGTGATTTTATTTTTAACACCTCTTTAATCTATGAATTAGGCGTTTTAAAAACCTATGTTGAACCACTTCTTTATTCTGTTGATGCATCTAGTCCTTATTACGAAGAAGCGAAACGGCTTATTAATTTTTTAAGGGCTTTTTTACCGATTCCATCGGAAGATATTCCAGACGATTCCATATTACGAGAATTTATTGGAAAAAGTTGTTTCCATGAATAAAAAGATATTCACAAGTCTTGTGCATATCTTTTTTTCGTTAAATTAAGAGATAAAGTCACGGTAAGGGAAAAAATAAATTTTTAGTTGAAAGTTCTCTAAAATCAAAGAAAATAAAGAAAAAAATTTAGAAAAATTTAAAGGAAATGATGAAAAACAGAGAAAATTACATAAAAAATTACATCCAAAAAGAACGAGAAGTTAAAAAAATTTTTTTGAAAAGAAGAAACTTCTCGCCAAATAAATAATAGATTTGCTATATTATAACAAATATTATGATAGATAACAAATAAAGGAGAACTTTATTTGCAAGAATATTATATAAGGGAAAAGAAAAAATACAAGGGTCAAGATAAACAAATAAATTTGTCCTTGTATTTATTTCTTTTCCCCTTTGATAGTTAAAAAGTAACGTCTCGTAAGAGTAAAAACGTGACGTTAAGTAAATAATTTACAGCATATCTTTTTTTCTTTTGAAAAAAAATTAACAAAAAGTTGACGTGGGGGGGGGTAGTTTTATAATAAAAATAGATAAATAATAAAGGAAGTGTAGAGCGATGAAGATAAAAGGAAGACAACAGGTAGCCTTGTTTCTATTTTTATTGGGAATGATCTGCTTGTTATCAGGAACAAGTTATGCTTTCTATGAAGTACTTTATGAAGGAAGAACAGAAAATAAATTGGAAGCAGGAAGCTTTGCCATCGCTTTTGAAAATAAAAGTAATACTATAACACTAGATAATGCATATCCCATGAGTGATGAAGAAGGAAATAATTTGGATCCTTTTCGTTTTTCAATAACGAATAATGGAACCCTTGCTTCCAAGTATCAATTAAGTATAGAAGAAGATAATAAGAACACGTTAAGTCGAGGATATTTAAAATATAGTTTAAAGAGAAATAATATAGAAGTAACTGGTCCTTCTACTTTATCTAGTTTAATCATAGTAGATAATCAAACATTAGCACCAGAAGCAGTAGATAATTATGAATTAAGGATATGGTTAGATTATAATACGCCTAATGAAGCCATGAATCAGATATGGAAAGGGAAGATAAAGTTAGTAGCTCATGATAATGGAGTACAATATATAGAAGACCATATAGCCCCAACCATAGAACTAGAAAAAGAATTAGTCATGACGATTGAAAAAGGAGGGACCTTTACTGATCCGGGAGTAAAATCTGTAACAGATAATAAAGATACAAATTTAGATAAAGAAAAAGTAACTAGAAGATATGAGTATTATGATGGAGATAAAGTAAGTACAGTAACTGGTGTAGATACAGGAAAAGAAGGAGTATACATTATTTATTATGAAATAAAAGATGAAAGTGGAAACAAAGGAGTAATAGCAAGGACTGTAAATGTAGTACAAGTCAATGAGAAAGCTCCAACAATAACTTTAGTAGGAGAAAGTACCTTAACGTATGCCAAAGGGAATTATTATGTAGAGCCTGGAGTAGAAGCCAAAGATGAACAGAATAATGATTTAACAAATCAAGTGATAACAATTCATAATTTGAACTTAAATATAGAAGAAGACCAAGTAGTCAAATACTTTGTAATAGATAAAGATGGAAACATAGGAGGAGCAACGAGAACAATTAAAGTAGTTCCAGCTTATAAAGATAATACCAATGCCAATGAACCAAAGATAGTTGAAGGAATGATACCAGTAAAGTGGGATAAAAGTTTACAAAAATGGGTCAAAGTAGATATGATAGATCAATGGTACAATTATGAAATACAAGAATGGGCGAATGCGGTAACCGTTTCTGAAACAAGAAGAAAAGAATACCAAACAGCAGCAAAAGATACGCCAATAGAGATGGATGACATTAATACGATGTGGGTATGGATACCAAGATATGAATACAATTATGTAAGTATTGCAAATTATGCAGGAGGAACTCAAGCTCAACCAGGAGAAATAAAAGTTAACTTTATAAGTGGGACCAGTAGCAAAGTAAGTGATGAATATAATTACAAGATGCATCCAGCATTCACTTTTGGAGATAAAGAACTAACAGGAATCTGGTGTGGAAAATTTGAACCAAGTAACGAAGAAGGAATATATGGAGATAATAATGATGAAAAAGCTAATGATGCAATGTTAACACCCATCATAAAACCAAATGTTCCTTCATGGAGAAATATACAAGTAGCAAACGCCTTTTATGCATCAAGAAAGATGCAAACTGAGAAGTATGATGTCTATGGATTTCCAAATAACGAAACTTATGATACCCATATGAGTAAGAATAGTGAATGGGGTGCAGTTGCCTATCTATCTCAAAGTAAGTATGGAAAATATGGAAAAGATAAACAAGAAGTATACATCAATAACTGTTCTCAATTTATTACAGGAATAGCAGGAAATACAGCAAGTGAAAGTTCAAGTGCAGAAACTTGTAAAACAAATACTTATGAAACAGAAGCAGGCCAAAAAGCATCTACAACGGGCAACATATATGGAATCTACGATATGCATGGTGGAGCTAGGGACTATGTCATGGGAGCATTAAATGATAATGGCAAACCAAAAATAGCAAGTTCAGGATTTACTGATGATACTAATGAGAATACAAAATTACCGAATGCTAAATATTATGACTTATATACGAGTGCCAATCCTGATTCCGATGATGTAAGTTCATACATGACGGCTTGTAATAACGGAGTATGTTACGGTCATGCCTTATCTGAAACTGCAAGGTGGTATTGGGCTTCTTGGTCTTTTATAACTTCTTCGAGTCCGTGGCTCATGCACGGCGGTCGAGGTGGCGGTAGCGGTAGCGGTGGCATTGGAGAAGGAATGTATCGTGTTGACCATCAAACTGGCGCCATGAATTCCGTCTTTACATTTCGTCTCATGCTTGCCCCTTAATACTTCTTTATTCTATTTATTCATTTTATTTACTTGTATAAATTAAAAAAAATGGGTATAATGAGTATGATAGAAAGGATAGAGGAAAATGGTTAGAGTAGCAATTAATGGATTTGGTCGTATTGGAAGATTAATCTTTCGTATAATGGATCAAGATCCAGAAATGGAAGTTGTTGCCATCAACGATTTAACGGATGCCGAACAACTTGCCTATTTATTGAAGTATGATTCAAATCATCGTAATTACAAGGTGGAGGATATCTCTTTTGATAACGATGAAATTATTGTGTCAGGTAAAAGAATTAAAGTATATTCTTGTATGGATCCAAAAGAATTACCTTGGAAAGAATTAAATGTTGATGTTGTAATGGAGTGTACTGGAAAATTCACTGATGTCGAAAAAGCACATGCACATATTGATGCTGGAGCTAAAAAAGTTATAATTTCAGCACCTGCTAAAGGAGATCTTAAGACCATTGTTTATAATGTAAATGAAGATACCTTAGATGGTACTGAACAAATTATTTCGGCAGCCTCTTGTACTACCAACTGTCTTGCTCCGGTATTAAAAGTGATGGATGATTTCTTTGGTGTTAAAAGAGGTTTTATGACTACAGTTCATGCTTATACAAACGACCAAGCAACATTGGATGTTCCTCATAAAAAAGGAATTCTTGCTCGTCGTGGAAGAAGTGCTGCTAGTAATATTATTCCAGCATCTACTGGTGCTGCTAAAGCAATTGGAGAAGTACTTCCTACACTTAAAGGAAAATTAGATGGAACCGCTATGCGTGTACCAGTGGCAACAGGATCAGTAATCGATTTAACGCTAGAATTAAAACAACCAGTTACCAAAGAAGAAATCAATTTAGCTTTTATGCAAAACACAAATGAAACACTTAGATTTACGATGGATCCGGTTGTATCAAGCGATATTATTGGCTCCAGTTGTGGGGCTTTAGTCGATGGCTTGTCGACCAGTGTTTTAGAAACCGAAGATGGTCAACTTGTCAAAGTAGTAGCCTGGTATGATAATGAGATGGGATATTCTTACCAAATGGTTCGGACTGCCAAACACTTAATGGAAATTGCTAAATAGAAAACGTCAACCAACGTTTTCTTTTTTTGATTTTATATACTTTGTTTTTCTTTTTTGTTATACTGAAAATAATAAGAGGTGATTATAGTGGAAAAACAAGAAAGAGATAAATGTGCATCTACTTTTATTATTGATCGAAAAAGAAATAAAATATTACTTATTTATCATAAAAAGTTTCAAAATTGGATTCAACCAGGAGGACATTTAAAAGAAGGAGAGACCCCTCAAGAAGGAGCGGTTCGTGAAGCTTTTGAAGAAACAGGTATTAAAGTACGCTTAGTAGAGGATCATCCTTTTATTATTGAAGAATACAATAATTTTGTAGGAAATATCTTAGATTATCAATATTTAGCAGAACCTGTAGATAGCAATATTATCCCTACCAATAGTGAAGAAAGTTTTGCTGTCGATTGGTTTTCTTTGGAAGAGTTAAGTTCCATTCCCGTATTTCCTGATGTAAAAACCAAGGCAAGAATGTTTTTAGTACCGGCTTATCGAATGATTAATGAAGAGATTTCATAGAATCTCTTTTTTATTTGTCCTTTTTTTGGTATAATGAATTTAAGATAGTGAGGGGAAACGATGAAAAAAACAATTAAAGATTATGATTTAAAAGGAAAGAAAGTAATCATTCGTGTCGATTTTAATGTACCTATTAAAGAGGGTAAAATTATAGATGATACCCGTATTAAAGAAAGTTTAGAGACAATTCATTATGCCATCGAGCACGATGCCAAAGTTATTCTTTTAGCCCATCTTGGACGTGTTAAAGAAAAAAGCGATTTAGAAAAGAACAATTTAGAAATAGTGGCCCATCGTTTAAGCGATCTTTTAGAAAAAGAAATCTTATTTAGTAAAAAAACGCGTGGAGAAGGACTTGAAGAAGCAGTCCAAAATTTAGAGGAGCAAGAAGTTTTATTAATTCAAAATACCCGCTATGAAGATTTAGATGGACAAAAAGAAAGTAAGAACGATAAAGATCTTGCTTCTTATTGGGCAAGTCTTGGAGACCTTTTCATTAACGATGCTTTTGGAACTGTTCATAGATCACATGCTTCTAATGTAGGGATTGCCAAACTTCTTCCTAATGGCGTAGGCTTCTTAATTGAAAAAGAATTAAATGCCCTAAAGACTTTAGATCAACCTAAAAAACCGTACACGCTTATTTTAGGTGGAGCTAAAGTAAGTGATAAGATTGGGGTTATTGAAAATCTTCTTCCTAAAGTAGATCATGTCTTAATTGGGGGAGGAATGGCCTTTACTTTCTTAAAAGCAAAGGGATTAGAAGTAGGAAAATCGCTTGTCGAAGAAGATAAAATCGAATTTTGTAAAGAAATGCTTGAAAAATATGAGGAAAAAATCGTTTTACCAGTCGATGTAAATGTGACTACGGAGTTTGATGAAAATGCTAAAAATCATGTAGTAGCAGTCGATGAGATAGAAGAAGATGAAATGGGGATGGATATAGGTCCTAAAACCATCGATTTATATCGCCCTATTTTAACGGAATCAAAGACCATTTTATGGAATGGTCCTTTGGGCGTTTATGAGATGAAAAAGTATCAAAAAGGAACGAAAGATACTTTAAGTATTGCTGTTCGGGGAAATAGAAGATTGATTCTTGGAGGAGGAGACATAGTAGCAGCTGCTAAAGAATTAGGTTTCCTTCATCGTGTAAAACATGCATCAACTGGAGGAGGGGCTATGTTAGAGTACTTAGAAGGAAGAGATCTTCCTGGAATTGATGCTATTAGTGAAGAAGAATAATTATGCTAAAGATGTTGTTGGGAACAAAATTAAAAAAAGTAGAAGAAGTAGGAAATATTGATGCTTCTCTTATAGATTTAAAAGATAAGTTATCTTCTTTTTTAGTGACACCTGAAACTTCTTATCAAGTAGAAGAATATCTTTTGTTTACCGAAAAAGGAAACTTGTTAGGATATACCTATTTAGAAGGACAAAAGGATTTAAAAAATATGATGGCTACCTTTAAAGTGGGAAATAATGTTCCTTTAGAGACACAAGAAGAAATGGTCAGTGAAAGCGTCCACTATGCCTTAGATACTTTGGATATGGTGGATTTAAACTTCTTGCATGGAGGAAGTGTGGATCCTTTTTTGAAAGCTGCGACTGATCATGATTTGGATATTTCCGTAGACCATGATATGATAGTATTTAGTAAAGATTATGAAATGGAATTAGAAAGTAAAAAACAATATTAGAGGAAAAACTATGAAACAAGCTAAAAGAAACGGAATTATACTAGCACTTATTACTTTGTTAGTTTTATATTTTGTATTAAGAGATAATTTTCAATCAGTGGTGTATGAACTCCAAAGAGCAAATCTTTTTTGGATTCTTTTGGCATTAGTAGTAACGGCTATCTATGTTTTATTTCAGTCCCTTGGACTTCATGTCATCGTTCAAACGTATGAAAAGAAATACACCTATAAAAAGACATTGCAACTTACTTTGATTACGAACTTTTTTAATGGGATTACTCCTTTTGCAACAGGAGGACAACCCATGCAAGTGTATCTTTTAAAAAGAGATGGAATTCGTGTCAGTAGTGGAACCAATATCATTATGCAAAACTTTATTTTGTACCAATTGGCACTAGTGGTGTTAGGACTTATTGCTTTAGGACTCAATTTCTTCTTTAATATATTTGATAATCTTCCTATTTTAGGGGGACTTATTGCGGTAGGTTTTTCGATTAATACATTAATCATGGTATTTCTTTTTATCATCAGTTTTGGTAAAAAATTTAATGCTTGGGTTATCAAACTAGGAATTAATCTGTTGACTACTTTAAAACTCGTTAAAGATAAAGAGGCTACTTTAAAAAAATGGAATGAGCGACTAGCAGATTTTCATCAAGGAGCCGTTAATTTAGGAAAGAATAAAAAAGTATGTATTCAAGGCTTCTTATATCAATTTTTTAGTTTATTTTGCTTATATGTACTCCCTTTCTTTATTTTTAAAGCTTTAGGAGTAGGAGGAGAAATCGGTATCATGCGTTCCGTCGTAGCGTCGGCTTACATCATGCTTATTGGTTCTTTTGTTCCTATTCCTGGAGCATCCGGGGGTATTGAATATGGATTCCTTCAATTCTTTGGCACCTTTGTAAGTGGAGGCGTTTTATCGGCAGGCCTTCTATTGTGGAGATTTATTTACTACTACTTATTGATGATTGTAGGAGGCATTGCCTTATCTTTCCGAAAGGAGGAGAAAGCCTAATGCGAATTGGTATTTTTACAGAAACATATACCCCTTATATTAGTGGTTTAGTAACTTCCGAAGTCATGCTTAAACAAGCGCTTGAAAAAATGGGGCATGAAGTCTATGTCGTGACCGCGAACCTAGAAAGTTTTCATTACGAATACGACGAAAAAGAACATGTGCTTAGAATTCCAGGTGTTAAAACAGGGATTTACGACTCTCGTCTTACGTCCATTTACCCTATCCAAGCGATTAATAAAGTTAAAAGTTGGAACTTAGATGTTATTCACTCTCAAACTGAATTTGCGATTGGAACTTTTGCTCGCATCTTTGCTAAACAATATGATATTCCCATTGTGCACACCTATCATACGATGTATGAAGATTATGTTCATTACATAACGAAAGGTCACTTTAAAAAATCAAGTAAAAAATTGGTCGAATACTTGACGCTTTTCTACTGTGATAAAACGATTACCGAACTGATTGTGCCAACTAAAAAAGCGTACGACTTATTTAAAGAAAAATACAATGTAACCAGAAATATCCACATTATTCCAACCGGTATTGAGGTAGATCGTTTTTATAAAGAGAATATTCCTTTAAAGAATGTTATTCCGCTTCGTAAAAAATATGCACTTACTCAAAATGACTTTGTGGGTATCTTCGTAGGACGTCTTGCTGAAGAGAAAAATGTAGAATTCCTTTTAAACATGATGAAGGAATTAATTAAAGATTATCCGTTTATGAAACTTTTAATTGTAGGCGATGGACCTGATAAAGAAAAGTATGAACAGAGGTCTATCGATAATGGAACGGATAAAAATATTATTTTTACAGGCAAAGTTCCTTGGGAAGAGATTCCTAAATATTATCAGGTAGCCAATTACTTTATTACGGCTTCTAAAACAGAGACCCAAGGACTAACGGTGATCGAAGCTATGGCTGCGGGCCTTCCTGCTATTTGTATCGATGATGAAAGTTTCCATTTAGTGGTGGTCGATGACTTGGATGGTAAGTTTTTTAGAACACAGAAAGAAGCCATTAAAAAGATTTTAGACCTTTATAACAATAAAGAAGAATGGAAGCGTATTTCGAACCAAGCACGGATTAAGGCCGATGCGTTTAGTGCTCAAAATTTTGCTTCCCAAGTGTTAAGAGTTTACGAAAGAGCAATTATACAAAACGATAAAAACAAGAATTTTCTTCAAAGAATGTGGAAAAAGATACGGAGGCGTGTTAAATGAAATTAGTGGTTGCCAATCATAAAATGAATTTAACGAAGGAAGAAGTTCTTTCTTATGTGGATTCTGTTAAAGATTTTGCATCTAATACGGTTGAATTCGTCTTTTGCCCCTCTACTTTATACTTACCTTACTTTTCATCTCTTCCTTTAGGTAGTCAAGATGTAAGCTATCTAAAAGAAGGAAGTCTAACGGGAGATGTGAGTGCGAAACAATTAAAATCGATGGGTGTTTTATATACCCTTGTAGGTCACTCCGAAAGAAGAGTGAAACTTCATGAAAATCCTGAGATGATTCAAAAGAAAATAGAAAACTTACTTAATGAAGGAATTATTCCTATTCTTTGTATAGGCGAATCGATTGATGAGAAAGAACAAGGAAAAGTAGAAGAAGTTTTAGATAGAGAACTTGCTATCCTTTCTTCCTTTACTAAAGAAGAGATTGCTTCCATCGTTATTGCCTATGAACCTATGTGGGCGATTGGAACAGGAGTGCTTCCTACCAATCAAGAGATAGAGAACCGGGTTCGTTATATTAAAGAAAAAGTTTCCTCTCTTTACCAAGTATCTATAAGAGTGTTATATGGAGGAAGCGTTAACATAGATAACATAGATACTTTAGAAAAAGTATCTAATATGGATGGATATTTAGTGGGAGGAGCAAGTCTTGATGGACCTCGGTTTCTTTCATTAATGGAAAGGATGCGATAATCATGATGCTTTTAGATTTCATGGAACAAGTTAACGGGAAATGGAATGAACTTCAGTTCTGGTTCAATAGTCATTATGATGATCCACTTTTATGGGGTGGAATTGTATTAGGTATCGTTCTTTTCATGGTGGTTTGTTCTTCCTACTTAGGAAAGACGAAAAGGTAGATTTTATGGCCTCTTTTATTATGCACTATGTCATGGGAAAAGAATTTTTGCACCTTTTAGAAAAAACGTACTCCTATCCTTTAAAAGAAGAAGAAAAGAATGCTTTCTTGTTAGGTAATTTAATTCCAGACTCAAGAAGTTTTAAAGCAGAAGCCTCTACTGTTCAAGGAGAAAAATTTTATACCCATTTTAAAAGTAAAGAAAACTTGGGACGCTGTATTCAAACACCTGTCTTAGAAATTTTTATTTCCAAATATAAATCTTTATTTAAAGAAGATTTTTCGGTTTTAGGTTATTTATTTCATTTATATACGGATAAACTATTTTATGAAGAATTCTTTCCAAAAAACATCATTCATTTAGATGCAAAAGGGGACCCTACTTTATATCAGAAGGATGTTTGCTTTATAAAAGTATTAAAAAATGGGAAAGTATATACACCCCAAGCGTTTTGGAGTAGAGAGGGAATTTATCATGAATATACTCTACTAAATAAGTGGGTATTAAAAGAATATAAGACTACTTTTGAAAAAGAAGCTTTGATATCTTATATGCCTTACTTTAAGAATCCTGGAATTAGCGAAGTAGATTATCAAAAAGGATACGAAATTATTCAAAAAACAGCTTCTTATGTAGAAGAAAGTAATAATCTCTCGTCGGATGAACCTTTTGCTATTTTTTCAATGGACGTGATAAAGTCTTTTATGAGTCAAGTAGGACCTCATTTTTTAACTACTTATAAAGATGTTGTAGAGCAAACATTAAAGAAAAGATACTAAGATGTATCTTTTTGTTTGGTAATTTTTTCTAAAAGCCTTATTATAGTTGACTTTTGGCTTTTTTTAGTCTATACTAACTAACAAATGAAAGGGAAGATTTTTATGAAAAAATTAACATTAAAAACCATTACCGGAATATTCTTAGTTTCAGGTCTTGCGGGAGCGGGTACGTATGCTTTAGCGATGAATGCTAGTAATGGATACAATACGTATTCGAATGAAGTTAGCAACAAGGAAGCTTTTAATTATACTGAGAAAGAACTTCTTGAAAAAATGGCTAACGGCGTTCAAGGAATCGAAACTTCTGAAATAAAGGAAGCCCTTGAAGATGCGCGTAATAAAGTAGAGAAGAGTGAAGCTTTAGAACAAGAAGTTAAGGAAGTAGCAGCTCAAGTTGAAGTAGCGAAGGAAGAAGAAAAGAAGGCTGTAGAAGAACAACGAGCTGCTGTAGAGGAAGTACAAGAAGCTACGAAAGCTGTTGAGAAAATAGAAGAAGAGAAAAAAGTTTTAGAACAAGAAGTAAAAAATGCTAAAAACGAAGAAGCTAAAAAAGAAGCAGAAGCTAAAGTAAAAAAGATAGAAGACGAAGCAAAGAAATTAGAACAAGCTAAGAAAGATGCCGAAGCAAAAGCGCAAAGAGCCAAAGAAGAGGCTTTAAGAAAAGAACAGGAAAGAAAGGCTGCTGAAGCTGAAAAAGTAAGAAAAGAAGAGGAAGCAAGAAAGGCTCAAGAAGAAAAAGACGCAGCCTTAAAAGAAGCACAAAGACTTGCGGAAGAAGCTAAAAAGGCGGAGGAAGCTAGAAAACAAGCTGAAGCCGAAGAAGAGGCAAGACGAGTAGAACAAGAAAGACAAACAGCCGAAGCTGAAAAGGTCAAAAAGGTTGCAGAAGAGCAAGCCTTAAAGGAAGCAGAAGAAAAAACTGCTAAGGAACAAGCAGAAAAAGAACGTTTTGAAAGAATGTTAGAAATGGCTAAAAAAGGTGAAGAAGCCGACCGGAAAGCCTATGAAGAACAACTAAAAGCAATTGAAGAAGAAGTAGCAGCTAAAAGAGCTGCACGTGAAGCCCAAGAACAAGCTGCTAAAGAACAAGCAGAACGTGAAGCAAGAGAAAGAAAAGAAAGAGAGTCTACAGCGGGACTTGAAGCAAGACTAAAAGCAGAACAAGAAAGAATTGAAAACTCAAGTGTATTATCACAGGCTAAGAGTCAATCGAATAATTCTGTTAAGACTCCTAGTAGGGAATATCCTATTGAGGCTATTCCTGCAGATGATCCCGAACTTAATAGATTAATTGATAAGTATAGTTATGGTGTTGTTTGGTTTGCACGATTTACTTGTGATTTAAACATGTGTGATGGTTTCTCTCAATCAGGATCAAATAAACTTTCAGGAGATGTATTTATCGGTCGAAGAGGAGACAAAACAAGTTTTACTATGTATGCTCCTAATGCAAAACAAGGATTTACGTTTGTTGAGTGGAAAGTATCTCAAATAACCTATAATGGCGTAGTAATGAATCAATATACTGCTATCTACAAAGCTATTTAATTAATATCGTTTAAACAAAGGAGACTATATAGTCTTTCTTTTTTTGGCTAAAAAATTAATTTTTTTAAGAATTATAGTTGACAAATACTTACATATAGTATAAAATACCATATGTAAAGAGGTGATTTGCCATGGAACTTTCAAGAGATTTCTTCAAGGATTCCATAGACGAATGTAAAGAAAGCCTCGTTTGTGAAATTCCTTACAATATAAGTAATCCTATAACAACGATTGGGAAGGAAGCTTTTTACGATTGGGAAAGTTGTCGTTATGTTGTTATTCCTCCTTCGGTAAAAGAAATTGCTATTGATGCCTTTCATTGGGAAAATATAAAAATTGTTATTTCGAATACTAAACTCCCTGAAGCTTATAAGGGAGTTGTTCTTCCTTTTAATGCTTATAGTAAAGCACTTCTTGAAGCACTTGTTACGATTGATAAAGTAGAAGAAAATGTTCATTTGAATTCGGACCAATTTTATAAGAAAAAAGAGGAAGTAAATGAAACGATTGATTCGCTTGTAAAAGATTTTGTTTCGAAAGAAGAAAAATTAAAAGAACAGGCTACGACGTTAGAAAAGGCATATCAATCGCTTGAAAAACTTTTTAGTGAAAAACAAGGTTTGTCCGATGAACAACTTCATTTGATTGAACAAGAAACCTTGAAAAGAATTAAAGATACACTTGTTAAATTAGATGAACAAGAAAAACGGTTTGAAGAACAGAAAAGTGAAATAAACAAGTCTATTCAAAAAGGAATTAATCGTTTTCAATCTACTTTCATGGAGATCCAATCACAAAGAGATAAAATGATGGATCAAACAAGAGCGGATTTAACGAAATTATTACAAGATAAGACCAAAGAAGCGAATGGTTTAAAAGAAAAGTTAAATACAATGCTTGATCATTTAAGTGCAAGAGAAGATGAACTTACGGATGCGGTTGTCGATCGTGCTGTCGAAAAAGTAAGAGAAAAATCGCCTTTTAAAAACGTTAATATTTATATCAATAATATTCTTCATGGTTCGACTAAGAAAAAAATCGTTCATAAAAACTTTGAACAGGTTGTAAAAGTTTTAGCTTTGCACTTACATCCTTTGTTGGTTGGTCCTGCTGGATGTGGAAAGAACGTTATGTTGGAACATGCTTCCGAAGCTTTAGGACTTGAATTTCGCTATGTAAACGATGTAACAGAAGAACATAAGGTCATGGGCTTTGTCGATGCTAACGGAAGATTCCAACAGACACAATTCTTTAAGGCTTTTACCGAGGGTGGACTTATGATGATCGATGAAATTGATAACTCTCATCCATCGGCTTTACTAGCTATCAATGCTGCTCTTGGAACAGGATACAATCAATACCTTGCTTTCCCTGATGGAAAACTTTATCCATGTCATAAAGACTTCTACTGTGCTGCTGCAGCAAACACCTATGGAACAGGATCCGATCAAATCTATTGTGGAAGAAGTGCTTTGGATGGAGCAAGTTTGAACCGTTTCGTTCCGATTTTCATCGATTACGACCGAGATCTTGAAACCCACTTAGTTTCTCATGAAAAAATGCTTCCACTTTATTGGGCCGTAAGAGAATCTGTTCAAGCCAATAAAATAAGACACGTTATTTCGACTCGTAATATTGTTAATGCCGATAAAATGCTTTCGAGCGGTGTATTCACTAATGGCGAAATTTTCGATATGACGATTATTCAAAGCATGACCGATGACGACTTACGTATGGTAGTAAATGATTTAGAAAATAGAAGCCTTGATTCTTTTGAAAAAGAATTCATCTACTACTTGAAAAACAAAAGAAATATTTCCTATAACGAATATAGAGAACAAAATCAACGTCAAAGTACACGTGGTCGAAGTTATGCTTATAGTGATGATGGATACAGTTATTAAATAGGAGATGGTGGAGATGTTTTCGCATGTTACTAAGATTCCTTATAAAGACTCGACGGTTTATATCATGAACTTTAAAAACTTAGATCATTTCTTGGAAGAAGTAAAAGATGACTTTGAGTTAAATCCTATTTTTGAAAACGAACATAGCCTAACGGGAGATGCTTCTTTTACAGGAACTTCTTCTTATGAAGAAGCCTGGAAATTATGTAGGTTCACGATGAATAAAGGATTTGAACAATTCTATAAAAAGTTTCAATCACTAAATTACAAATTGAGTTATCATGAAAAGAAAATAGATTCCTTTAGTGTGGTTGGGTATGTTCCTAGTGTTCCAAGATACTTATTAGGAATTCCTACTAGTATGCATAGTTACCGGACGGAGAAAGAAGAAAAAGCGATTCACATTTATATGAACATGGCGTATTCTTGCTATCAAAATGAAAAACAAATTGAAAATCGTGGTTTAATTGTGTTAAACTTGGTTACTTATTTAGAGTCTCGTGGTTACAAAGTCGATTTATTTACATATGAATTTTCTGCCTGCGATGACGAAAAAATATTAATTACTGTTCCTATTAAAACAGCTCTAGAAAAGTTAAACATTAAGAAAGCTTATTTTCCACTCGTACATCCCTCTTTTTTACGAAGGCTTTTGTTTCGGGCTAAGGAAAAAATGCCTGTTAAAAATTGGGAATGGAAGTATGGATACGGCTATCCTATGGAATATCAAGAAGCAGTTCAGTTCTTCGACTATTATCACCCTGATTTTGAAAAAGAAAAAACACTTTATATTTCTACACCAAGTGAAATGGGTGTAAAGGGCGAAAACTTAGATCTCGATTTTGACCGGTTTCTAGAAACTTTAAATACGAATTATCAAAATAGAGAAAAACAAAAAGTAAAGACGAAAGGATGATGTTGATGAGTGCTCAAGATATATGGAAAAATATGCCCAAAGAAGAAAATCCAATGGGACGTGCACCTAGCATTATCAATGGGGAAAAGAAAACTTTAACGAAAAGTAATTTAAAAATGTATGTGAATAGTACCCCTATTGAGGATATCAATAAAGACACCTTTTTAGATTTCTTTGATGCATCTACTTTAGATAAAGTCATTCCTTCTACAACACTCTATCTACCGCACCTTATATTTCATGCATATTACACCGATGAACAGATTTTAGCCCTTACGAATTTTATCTTTGAACTTGTATCTTGTCATCTTTTAACAACCGGTACAGGAATGAATTACTTGCAATGTATATTTAATCGTCCAGAAGCATTACGTGAGGATACGGTTAAAAAGTTACTTGATCAAGGCATGGAAATAGGTGCTAACTTTGATCATCGTGATGAAAATTGGAACACTGTTCTAGAATGGGCTTTAGTAGGAAATGGTTATCCTGGTGCCATAAGTGATATCTATCCTTATATGCCTCCTAGTTTTCATCCCAATATAAAGGATGGTAGTTATTATGATTTTAATCGAGATGAATTATTGTTTACAGATTTGGCAGAAATTACTTTAGGAAAAATATACTTCAACTATGATGCAGAAAGTGAGGTTTATGATAAATATAAAACAATAAGACGTTATCAAAACCGCTATAAAAATTATAAAAATAGCAATAATAGTTATTTATTAAAAGTTTTGTGTAGTCATACGAATAATTTTTATCTTAGGTGTCATTTAAAGCCTTATGCTTTTGATGAAATTTCTTGTTGGAGTAAAGAATTAGCAGATTTTGCTGGTGTGTTTAAAAAAACAAAACTGAATACGATGGGAAGTTATTGGAAAGATAAGGAAAAAGAAAAGATATTAGTTAAAGAATAATAGGAAAGGATGATGTTGATGAGTGCTCAAGACATATGGAAAAATATGCCCCAAGAAGAAAATCCAATGGGATGTGCACCTGGTATTCTAAATGAGCAAAAGAAGCCTTTAACGAGGAATCATTTAAGAATGTATACTTCTATTACACCTGTTAAGGATATCAATAAAGACACCTTTTTGGATTACTTTGATGAATCCACTTTAGATAAAGTAATTCCATCAACTGAACTTTATTTACCTCATCTTATCTTTTATGATCATTATACAGATGAACAAATTTTAGCATTAACCAGTTTCATCTTTGATCTAGTATCTTGTCACCTTTTAACGGAAAATACAGGTATGAATTACTTACAATGTATGTTTAATCGTCCACAGGCCTTATATGTTGCTACCATTATTGAACTACTTAAACAAGGAATTGAAATTGGTGCTAATTTTGATCACCTTGATAATGATTGGAATTCTCTTCTTTCGTGGGCTTTGGTAGGAAATGGTTGTCCTGGTGAAATAAGTAAACTTTATCCCTATATATCTCCTGATTTTCATCCCGATAGGGTTAGTTATTATAAATTTAATCGAGATGAATTAATGTTTACGGGTTTGGTTAGTATTGCTTTGGGAAAAATATATATTGATTATGATACAAAAGGTGAAAAAAAATATAGAGATGGAAATATAGGCGACTTTCAAGACCTTTACAACCGATTTAAGAAAAGAAATAACAATAGTTATTTATTAACTGTTTTACTTAATCACACGAGTGATTGTTATCTTAAAAGACATTTAAATGCTTATAAACCTAATGAGATTCCATACATGGCTAATGAATTATCAGCATTTGCTGGTGTATTTGAAAAAGATTTACTTGATACGATGGGAAGTTACTGGAAAGAAAAAGTTTTAACCAAAGAATAAGGCCTTACTTTACGTCAATTAAAAGGGCTTCGACCTTATTCGATGGTATTCGACATAAGTTGACAAAACTAGCTAATAATCGCTGTTCCTTTTTGTACTTATTTCGTGTATAATGATAATTGCGTGGTAGTAAGAAAGGAATAAGGTATGAATAAAATAAGACTACTAATGGTGGACGACAATGTCGAACTCATCAAAATGATCGAGGAGTACTTTAAAAATCACGCTACTATTGAGCTAGCATTATCGGCAAATAATGGCGAAGAGGGAATCAAGATGATTGAAGAGCATCAAGAGGAATACGATATTTTAATACTAGACTTAGTAATGCCTAAGAAAGATGGTGTTTCGGTATTAGAAGATATGCGAAGAAAGAACATTGATAAAAAGACAATTGTTTTAACTTCGTATAACGCTCCAGATATGATTCGTAAAGTATCCGAACTAGGAGCTAGTTACTTTATATTAAAACCTTTTGAATTGACCGAATTTGAAAGTAAGATTCTGGATTGTGTAAGACCTTCTAATACCAGTAGAAAAGCGATTGATATTTATCATAACAATTTGCAAATATCGATTACAAAGATTCTACATGAATTAGGTGTTCCATCGCATATCAAAGGATATCAATATATTAGGGAAGGTATCATCATTTTATATGAACATCCTGAAATTGTAGGAGGAATTACCAAAGAACTTTATCCCGATATTGCCAAGAAGTTTGATACCACAGTATCCAGAGTTGAGCGAGCAATAAGACATGCCATTGAAGTCAGTTGGAATCGTGGTAATTGGCAATTAATGGAAGATATCTTCGGTCATAGTGTCGATATCGATAAAGCGAAACCAACGAATTCTGAATTTGTAGTTACTGTTGCCGATAAATTAAGACTTGAATTTCATAAACAAGGTGCCTATCAAGACTAGCAGTTATGGTCTTTTTTTGTTTGTTCTTTTTTACGTTCTATGGTATAGTAAAAATAGGGAAGAAAGGAAGTAGAATATGGATAACAAAGCTTTATATTTAAAAAAGAAAATGGAGATTAAAGAGAACTTAGCTTCTTTGCATCAAGAGGTCATCGATACTTTATATTTGATTGATCAACTTAAAGATGATCCAGCGTATACAGAGTTATTAAATGATGAAGATTATGAACTATTATGTAACTTGTATTTTAGATTACCTGGAAAGCATCCTAATGTATCAGAAGCTATGAAAGCAAAAGTAGAAACGCCTAAGCAAGAAGAAGCACCAAAAGAAAAAGTATTAAATTTTGGGAGGACAATCGTTATTATGCCTTAACGAGTACCAATAAAAATGGTACTTTTTTTAATTTGTAGACAACTTCTTGACTATTTTTTTTTGTTATATTATACTTTAACTATAGAAAATTGTTAGGAGGATACGATTTATGGAACGAAAAATAATGAATGATTTACTACGCTGGAAAAGAGACGATAACCGTAAACCTTTGTTAATTTATGGCAATAAGCAAGTAGGAAAAACCTATACTGTTTTAGAGTTTGGAAAAAAAGAGTACAAGAGCTGTGCCTATTTTAATTGTGAAAACAATATTGAACTTTTAGAAATCTTTAAAAAAGAAAGTAGCATCGATAAACTTATTTTAAAATTATCCATGATCTCTGGAGAACAAATCATTAAACAAGATACCCTTTTGGTTTTTGATAATGTGCAAGATATCGAAATTGTAAGGGTAGTGAAACGATTTGCTAAGGAACAAAATAGTTACCATATCATTATGATTACGTCTTCAAGAGAGAACTTAAATAAATTTAAGTCAGAAGAACTTCAGTTTAAGTACATGTTTGCTCTTGATTTTGAAGAATATTTAAAAGCCATTAAACAAGAGCAACTTATTGACTTTATTAGAGATTCTTATAAAAACAACAAACCCATGCCTTTTCATAACATTGCTCTTGATTACTATGAGAACTATATGATGACTGGAGGGTTCCCTGAAGCGGTGGAAGTATCGCTTGCTAGTGATAATCCTCTTGCTCTAGCATCGGTTCATCAAAAGATTCTAGATACCTATCCTAAAGAGTTTTTAAGACAAGAACAATTAATCGATATGTCTAGAGCAATGGAAGTCTACCGTATTGCACCTTATCAATTAGTAAAACCTAATAAAAAGTTCCAGTATGGACTTATGAAGATGGGAAGTCGTGCCAAAGAGTATACTTCTTCAATCGATTTTTTAAGCGAAAACCATTACTTAAATCGTTCTTATAAAGTGAGTGAAGTTAAAGCTCCTCTAAGTAAATGCAAGGATGATGAAAGTTTTAAACTTTATCTTCCCGATACCGGTATCTTATTTCATATGCTTCATTTAAGTAAGATACGGTTTTTAGGAGATGACCGATATAAATATCTACTCTATGAAAATGCTCTTGCAAATACTATTTTAATGTGTGGTTATAGTCTTTATTATTACCAGTCGGAAGGAAAAGCCGAGATTTCGTTTGTCGTTCAAACACGAAATGGAAAGATCATTCCGATTGAGTTAGTTAATAAAAATGTAGCCAAAGCAAAGTCCCTTACTTTATTTATGAATAAATTTAAAGTAGAAGAAGCTATTAGAGTAACCGAAGAGAATTTTAGCATGAAAAAAGGAATTAAATATGTTCCCGTTTATGCAACATTCTTATTTAAAGAAAACTTATAGAAAAGAGGATAATATGATTAAATTAGTTTTGGTACGACATGGTCAAAGTATTTGGAATTTAGAAAATCGTTTTACAGGATGGACCGATGTGGGATTAAGTGAACAAGGTGTGAAAGAAGCAATTGATGCCGGAAAAGTTTTAAAGGAGAAAGGTTTTACCTTTGATGTTGCTTATACCTCCGTCTTAAAAAGAGCTATTGATACATTAGAATATATTTTAAAAGAATTGGATTTGAAGATTCCTATTTATTATAGTTGGAAATTGAATGAGCGCCATTACGGAGCTTTACAAGGACTTAATAAAGATGAAACAAGAGTAAAGTATGGAGAAGAACAGGTTCATTTATGGAGAAGAAGTACTTCTGTTAGACCTCCTGCTTTAACAAAAGAAGATGAACGTTATCCGGGGAATGACTCAAAATACAAAGACTTAAAAGAAGAAGAGATTCCTTTAACTGAGAATTTAGTAGATACGATCAAACGTGTTTCTTCCTACTGGGAATCTACTATTAAGCAAGATCTTCTAGATCATAAAAAAGTGCTTATTGTTGCTCATGGAAATAGTTTAAGAGGACTTATTAAGTATTTAGATGAATTAACGGAAGAAGAAGTCATGACCCTAGAACTTGAAACAGGAAATCCTATTTGTTATGAGTTAGATGATAACTTAAAACCAATCAAACATTATTATTTAAAGTAATTCACTGTAAAAAGTGGATTTTTTTGCCCAAAAAATTAACAAAAAGTTGACGTGGGGGGGGGTAGTTTTATAATAAAAATAGAATAGGAAGTTTCTTTTTAGTTAACTTTTGTGTTTTAATAATAAAAATAAACTATAATGGAAAGTATAAATAATAAAGGAAGTGTAGAGCGATGAAGATAAAAGGAAGACAACAGGTAGCCTTGTTTCTATTTTTATTGGGAATGATCTGTTTGTTATCCGGAACAAGTTATGCTTTCTATGAAGTACTTTATGAAGGAAGAACAGAAAATAAATTGGAAGCAGGAAGCTTTGCTATAGCCTTTGAAAATAAAAGTAATACTATCACTTTAGATAATGCTTATCCCATGAGTGATGAAGAAGGAAATAATCTTGATCCTTTTCGTTTTTCAATAACGAATAATGGAACCCTTGCTTCCAAGTATCAATTAAGTATAGAAGAAGATAGTAAGAATACCTTAAGTCGAGGATATTTAAAATATAGTTTAAAGAGAAATAATGAAGAAATAACTAGTTCTTCTACTTTATCTAGTTTAATCATAGTAGATAATCAAACATTAGCACCAGAAGCAGTAGATAATTATGAATTAAGGATATGGATTGATTATAATACGCCTAATGAAGCGATGAATCAAATATGGAAAGGAAAGATAAAGTTAGTAGCCCATGATAATGGAGTACAATATATAGAAGACCATATAGCCCCAACCATAGAACTAGAAAAAGAATTAGTCATGACGGTTGAAAAGGGAGAAACCTTTACTGATCCAGGGGTAAAATCTGTAACAGATAATGTAGATAAAACAATAGATAAAAGTAAAGTAACTATTCGTTATGAATATTATGATGGAGATAAAGTAAGTACAGTAACTGGTGTAGATACAGGAAAAGAAGGAGTATATATCATCTATTATGAAATAAAAGATGAAAGTGGAAATAAAGGAGTAGTAGCAAGGACTGTAAATGTAGTCCAAGTTAATAAAAATGCCCCAACGATTACTTTGATAGGAGAAAGTACCTTAACGTATGCAAGAGGAAATTACTATGTAGAACCTGGAGCAACCGCCAAAGATGAACAGAATAATGATTTAACGAATCAAGTAATAACAATTCATAATTTGAACTTAAACATAGAAGGAGACCAAATAGTCAAGTACTTTGTAATAGATAAAGATGGAAACATAGGAGGGAACACAAGAAATATACATGTAGTGCCTGCCTATAAAGATAGTACGAATGCCAATGAACCAAAGATCGTTGAAGGAATGATACCAGTAAGGTATGACGATAATTTACAAAAATGGGTCAAAGTAGATATGATAGATCAATGGTACAATTATGAAATACAAGAATGGGCGAATGCCGTAACAGTAAAAGAAACAGGAACCAAGACAAGAAAAGAATATCAAACAGCAGCAAAAGATACACCAATAGAGATGGAAGACATTAATACGATGTGGGTATGGATACCAAGATATGAATACAATTATGTAAGTATTGCAAATTATGCAGGAGGAACTCAAGCTCAACCAGGAGAAATAAAAGTTAACTTTATAAGTGGGACCAGTAGCAAAGTAAGTGATGAAAATAATTATAAAATGCATCCAGCGTTTACTTTTGGAGATAAAGAACTAACAGGAATCTGGTATGGAAAGTTTGAAACAAGTACAAAAGAAACATGTGTTGCAGGAGATTATTCAGTTGATAAAGCCTGTGATATAGAAACGTATACTCCAGAAATAAAACCGAATGTAACTTCATGGAGAGGAATCCGATTATCAACTGCTTTTGAAGTAAGTAGAAGAATGCAAACGACAAATTATAATATTTACGGATTTTCTAATAGTCAAACCAGTTATGATACACATATGAGTAAGAATAGTGACTGGGCTTCAGCTGCCTACCTATCTCAAAGTAAGTATGGAAAATACGGAAAAGATAAACAAGAAGTATATATAAACAACTGTTTAAATGATATAACAGGAATAGCAGGAGATACAGCAAGTGCAAGTCGTGATTCTGTTTGTAAAAATACTTATGAAACAGAAGCAGGACAAAAAGCATCTACCACAGGAAATATTACAGGAATCTATGATATGAGTGGCGGAGCATATGAATATGTAATGGGCGCTTTAAGTGATGAAAATGGTAAACCAAGAAGTGGTAGAAATGGTGAATATAATTCAGGATTCAATGGAGCATTAGAAAGTGATTTAGTATCTAAAGGAAGGATATTACCTGACGCCAAGTATTATGATTTATATACAGGTACTACTTTAGCAACAGCATGTGGGAGTGGAATATGTTATGGAGATGCTTTTTCAGAGACTGTAAGATGGGGGTTTGATCATCAACTTTTTATGAGTTCTTCGAGCCCATGGGTAGCTCGTGGTGACCGTTGGACGGGTGGCACGGTAGCTGGTGTGTTTGGTGCGGCGGGTTCCGCAGGCGGTGCGACTATCAGCACGGGTTTCCGCTTGGTACTTACTCCTTAATGATTTTGCAAAATGAACTATGGAAGAGATAGAAATAAAAAAATGACTTTGTCAAGTTAACTGTGTAAAAAATTGATATGAACCCTATTTCTTGGGAAAAGAAATGAGATTCATATTAAAAAATAATTACACAGTTTTTTTATTGAAAGCAGAAAACAAACGTTTTATAATAAAGATAAGAGGAGGTATTATTTATGGAGAAAAAGAGAATTATTTTTCATGTCGATGTAAATAATGCCTTTTTGTCTTGGACCGCAGTTAAGATGTTGGAAGAGGGCTCAAGTATTGATATTCGTACCATTCCTTCTGTTATTGGGGGAGACGAAGAGAACAGACACGGTATTGTTTTAGCGAAATCTCCTGTTGCTAAAAAGTATGGCATTAAGACTGCAGAGACCCTTTATGAAGCAAGGAAAAAGTGTTCTTCTCTTAAGACTTATCCATCGGACCATGCTTATTATAAGATGAAGTCTCATGAACTCTACCAATATTTTTTAACGATTACTCCTAATGTAGAACCTTTCTCGATTGATGAAAGTTTTTTAGATATGAGTGGTATGCGTTATCTACATAAAGATTTGATTCAGTTTGCGTACGAGATGAAAGATGAAATCAAGAAACGATTTGGATACACCGTCAATATTGGAATTGCAAATTGTAAACTGTGTGCAAAGATGGCTTCTGACTTTGAAAAACCAGATAAAGTACATACCCTTTTTGATGAAGAGATTAAAACAAAGATGTGGCCTTTACCTGTCGAAGACTTATTTATGGTGGGAAAGTCTACGAGTGAGAAATTAAAACAATTGGGAATTAAAACGATTGGAGACTTAGCAAGTAAAGATTTAAATTACTTACGTAAATACTTTAAATCGTTTGCTGTAACCTTACACGAATATGCCAATGGAATTGACAACAGTTTAGTAGGAAAGAAAAAAACAGAGAGTAAAAGTATTTCTACTACGGAGACGTTATCCACCGATGTTGTGGATAAAGCTATTTTAAAAAAGATTCTTTTAAAACAAGTAGATGAAGTAGGAAGAGATTTAAGACGTCAGGGATTTTATGCATCGACCATTGCGGTTATTTTAAGAACAAAAGACTTTGTCGATTATTCGCATCAAACGAAACTGGTAAATGCGACCAATGTGAATGAAGAAATCTATAAAACCGTTTGCCAATTATTAGACCATGTTTATAGAGGAGAACCTATTCGTCTTATTGGTGTTCGGCTTGCTGATTTTACGAAAGAACGGATTAAACAAGTTTCTCTTTTTGAACGACCTAGTGATGTTGAAAATGAAAAAGTGCAAAAGACCATGGATGAAATCAATGACCGTTTTGGGTCTACAAGTATTATTCCTGCTAGCCTTTTAAAACAAGAAAAAAAGATTGACAAGAACTAATTATTTTATTAATATAATAAACTATCGAAAAGAGGGAGAATGGATATGGAAATGAAAAAAGATTTTGATAATACACTAGCAGAGGTGGTATCGGATGTTAAAGACAAAAAACAAGCACTTTTAACCGTGGTAGCAGAACTTTTAGGTTCAGGTGTACTTTCAGTAGATGCTTTGCCCTCTGATTTAAAAGATAAACTTTTAACTATGACGGAAGATTTAGCCTACGATGAAAGAGAAATTGATCTTATTAAAGAACATATGACTCATGCCATTGATCAAAACATCGATGAAGTAGAAGATGAGTTCCTTAAATTTTTAGATGAAGCTAGGGAAAGAGAACGTGAAGAGGCTACCCAAAAAGAGATTGCTGACTATTATCAAGAACGCCCTCGTCGTCTTATGATTACCGTTCGTATTGGGAAGAAACAAAAATAAACCTATTTTTAGGGGGAGTATTTGATGACGAGTCAAGAATTAACAGAAAAAATTAAAAGTGTAGAAAATGAAATAGCAAAATGCGAAGAAGAAATAACTTCTTATGAAAACAATTATCAACAATCTCTTAGCAAGCTTATTCAAGAAAAAGAACAACTACTAGAAGAGCGAAAAAGAGTTGATCGCTTAATTACGATTAAAAAATATAGAATGCCTTTTTCAATTTTAAAAATTGCTCTTACTTTGCTATTTTCTCTTACTTTAGGGGGAATAACCATTGCTGTACCTGATTTGATATTGAAAGCACCTATGGGTATTATTTGGTTTATCTCTAGTCTTTTAGGAGCCGGTATCGTTATAAGTTCTATTAATCATATTATTAAAGATCATAAACAAATGGAGCTTGCATCTTTTCCAACCTTTGCCAATTTATATCAATCGGAAGATGAATTAACTAAGAAAATAAATGAACAAGATGAACAAATTGAATATCAAGAAGAGTGTCATGATATGATGCGCCCTTCTAAAGATAGAATTCGTTATTTACAAAAAGAATTAAAAGGTTATCAAAGTGCATTTGATCAATTGATGGGATTAGTTGATAGTCCTAGTTTAGAAATGGAAAAACCACCAATGCAGAAAAGGAGGGATTCATAATATGGGAAAAGATTTACATGCTACTTTAGGTGAAGGAATGACGAAATTAAAAGAAAATCCTAATTTGCCTGAAGAGATTAAAGATCTTGTAGATATATTAGCTCAAGAATACGATGAAGCAAGTATTTTAGATATGGCCCCTTCTAATATAGAAAGAGAATTAACTGATAAAGAAAAAGCCAAACTAGAAAAATTAGAACATCAAGGCTTGATGGCTTACTATCGCTTAGTTTGTGCTGTTGATAAAAATGAACGAAAGATGTATTTACGTTTGCTACGTGCAACGATTTTATCTTGCATTTTGGAAAGCAATGGTAAATATGGTATGCGCAATTTCCGTTATTTCTATAATAAAGCTTCAGATATGGTGGAAGGAAATACTGGAAAAAGTCTTTTATATCCCGACATGTATCAATGTGATGACTTAACGGATAATGAAAAATTAGAATTACTTCGAAAAGGTAGCATTGCTAAGACGAAAGACTTTTTATGTAAAAGAGGTTATTTGAAAGTAGAAAAGCCAGGCGAAATTTTTGAAGATTTAAGAGTTACGGAAAAAGGAAAAGAATACATTAAACGATTTGGAAATTAGAAGGAAGGTGCCCCTTGCCTTTTTCTTTGCTTCAATTTTTTAAAAAAGTTTTTAAAAAAGCCTTGTCAAATAAGGAAATGCTATGTTATAATTAATTTCGTGTGGCTGCTTAGATGTGGGAGGTTGTCGATACACCCGGATAAGTTGTTCGAATGTATCGGGTTATTCACACGGAGCAAGTCTATACTAGATATAGGCGAAGGGAGGATTTAAAATGTCAAAAGAAAAGGTTCGTATCAAATTAAAAAGTTATGAACACGGAATGCTAGATAATGCCGCAACAAAAATAGTAGAAACTGTAAAAAGATCAGGTGGAGAAATCAGTGGACCAGTACCACTTCCTACTGAAATTGAAAAATATACTATTTTAAGAGCTGTACACAAAGACAAAGATTCTCGTGAACAATTCGAGATGCGTACACACAAAAGACTTATTGATATCAAGAATCCAAGCAAGGAAACCATTGAGGCACTTACTCATTTGGATTTACCAAGCGGTGTTGATATTGAAATCAAACTATAACAAATATTATTAGGAGGAAAAGAAAATGAAAGGAATCTTAGGTAAAAAGATAGGAATGACTCAAGTTTTTGCTAAGAACGGAAAATTAATTCCTGTTACCGTTATCGAAGTTGAACCTAATGTGGTTACGCAAATCAAAACCATGGAAAACGATGGTTATGAAGCAATCCAATTAGGAACCGGAACGGTAAGAGAAAAACTTAGTAACAAACCTAAAATGGGTCATACAAAGAAAGCGAATACAGAACCTAAGCGCTTCTTAAGAGAAATTAGGGGAGTAAATGTAAGCGACTATACATTAGGTCAAGTACTTGATGCAAGCCTCTTCCAAGAAGGGGAAATGGTCGATGTTACAGGAGTTAGTAAAGGTAAAGGATACCAAGGTGTTATTAAACGTTGGAATCAAACAAGAGGTCCTATGGGACACGGATCACAATACCATAGAGGTGTGGGATCTATGGGAACCCTTTTACCAATGCACGTATTAAAAGGTAAGAAATTACCTGGTCACATGGGTCATCAAACGAGAACGGTACAAAATCTTGAAATAGTAGCCGTTGATTTAGAAAACAATGTTATCTTAGTTAAAGGTAATGTTCCAGGTCCAAAGAAGTCTTTAGTCATCATTCGTACAGCAGTTAAAAATCCAAACAAAGTAAATCCAAAAGTAGAACTTATGGTTTACGAAGTTGAGCAGGAAGAAGCAACAAGTGAAGAAGTTGCACCTGCTACTGAAGAGACTGCTGAAGAGGCTGAAGTAGCATCTCAAGAAGAAACAACTGAAGAAGTTACAGAAGAATCAACCGATGCACAAGAAGAATCATCACAAGAAGTTAGCGAATAAGCAATGAGACTAAGTGGAATTGTGATGAAAGGAGGAAATGAAGATGGAAAAGGTAAAACTTTTAAATACGAAAGGTGAAAAACTTAAAGACATTAACTTAAAAGAAGAAGTGTTCGGAATCGAACCAAATGATAAAGTTTTATATGATGCCGTTATTTTAGCAAGAGCATCATTAAGACAAGGAACCCATAGTACGAAGAATCGTAGTGAAGTAAGCGGTGGTGGAAGAAAACCATGGCGTCAAAAAGGAACAGGACATGCTCGTCAAGGATCGATCCGTGCTGTTCAATGGGTAGGTGGAGGAAGATACGGAACTCCAGTACCACGTGATTATAGTAAAAAACAAAACCGTAAAGAACGTCGTTTAGCATTAAGAACGGCTTTAACGACCCTTGCTAAAGAAGGAAGAATTATCGCTTTAGACAATCTTACTTTAAAAACACCAAAGACCAAAGAATTAGTTGAAGTATTACAAAACTTAAAGATTGATGATAAAAAAGATTTAATCGTTGTTAAAGAATTAGAAGAAAATACGATTTTAGCATCACGTAACCTTCAAAATGTAATGCTTATGGAACCAAGCGAAATCAATTCCTTAGATTTAGTGGCTTGTGACTATTTAGTTGTAACCGAAGAAGCCCTAAAAACCATTGAGGAGGTGTGCTAGTTTATGGATACCAAGTATTTAGAAATCATTAAAGCACCTGTTATCACTGAAAAAAGTGGAATGGCTGCTCAAGACAATGGAACTTATACTTTTAAAGTAGACGTAAGAGCAAACAAAACCGAAATTAAATTGGCTATTGAAAAATTATTCAATGTCAAAGTTGAAAGTATTCGTACTATCAACGTAAAACCAAAGAAAAAGAGAGTTGGACGTTATCCTGGTTTAACCAATCGTACTAAGAAAGCGATTGTTAAATTAGCCGACGGACAATCTATTGATCTATAGAAGGAGGGTTAAATATGGCAATTAAAGTAAAGAAACCCAATACTCCGGGTCAAAGAGGAATGACCGTTTTAGATTATTCTGAACTTACCAAAACACGTCCTTTAAAAAGCCTTACGGAAACACGTAAGAAAAATGCAGGACGTAACAACCAAGGAAGAATTACCGTAAGACATCAAGGTGGAGCTGTTAAACGTAAATATCGTATTATCGATTTCAAACGTAATAAGTTTGATATTCCTGGTAAAGTAGCCAGTGTAGAATACGATCCGAATAGAACAGCTAATATCGCCTTAATCAATTATGTCGATGGAGAAAAGAGATACATCATTGCTCCTAAAGGCTTAAAAGTAGGCGATATGGTAGAAAGCGGTCAAAACGTAGATATTCGTGTAGGAAATGCACTTCCTATTATGAACATCCCTGTTGGTACTGTTATTCACAATATCGAACTTCGTCCAGGAAAAGGTGGAGAACTTGCAAGAAGTGCAGGAAGCTCTGCTCAAATATTAGGTAGAGAAGGTGCTTACGTTATGATTCGTTTAGCATCTGGTGAACAAAGAAAAGTTTTAGGAACTTGCATGGCTACCGTTGGAGAAGTTGGAAACGAAGACTATGAATTAGTCAATATCGGAAAAGCAGGACGTAAACGTTATATGGGAATAAGACCTACCGTTCGTGGTTCTGTTATGAACCCTAATGACCACCCACATGGTGGTGGAGAAGGTCGTGCTCCTGTTGGACGTAAAACACCAGTTACACCTTGGGGTAAACCTGCTCTTGGATATAAGACACGTAATAACAAGATGTCTGATAAATTTATCGTACGTCGTCGTAATAGTAAATAGGAAAGGATGAAGAAACATGGCTAGAAGTTTAAAAAAGAAACCTTATGTATTCGATCGATTACTTAATAAGGTAAAAGAATTAAATAAATCTGGAAAAAAAGAAGTCATCAAGACTTGGTCACGTCGCTCAACCATTTATCCTGATTTTATCGGACATACATTTGCCGTACATAATGGAAAAGAATTTATTCCGGTTTATGTAACAGAAGATATGGTTGGACACAAATTAGGTGAATTTGCATTAACACGTAAATTTGGTGGACACGGCGAAAATAAAGCTTAATTAATATAGGAGGAAATGAAATATGGAAGCAAAAGCAATTGCTAAGTCACTTCGCGTTTCACCTATTAAAGCACGCCTTGTCGTTGATTTAATTCGTGGAAAGAATGTAAGTGATGCATTAATTATTTTATCGAATATGAATAAAAAACCAGCACGTCTTACTAAAAAAGTATTAGATTCTGCTGTTGCCAATGCCGTAAACAATATGAGTATGGATGAAAATACACTTTATGTTAAAGAGGCAAGAGTAGATGCAGGTCCGGTAATGAAAAGAGGAATGTTCGATTCCCGTGGACGTATTGGACACAAAGATAAGAGAACTAGTCACATCGTTATTACGGTTGCTAGTAGAGACTAAAGGAGGAACTATAGATGGGTCAGAAAGTAAATCCGAATGGAATGAGACTCGGAATCAACAAAACTTGGGAATCTCGTTGGTATGCTGACAAAAAGGATTTTAAGAAATATCTAAATAACGATGTTAAAATCCGTGACTTCTTTAAGAAGAACATGAAGGATGCCGGAATTGCTAAAGTAGAAGTTGAAAGAAACAACAAAAGAACTGAAATCATCGTTCATACTTCAAAACCAGGAGTTATCATTGGTCGTGGTGGAGAAGAAATCGACAAATTAAAGAAAACCATTCAAAAAGAAATCGATGAAGAAGTTCAAATCTCAATCGTAGATATTAAGAAACCAGACTTAAATGCACAAATCGTTGCTGATTCCATTGCTAACCAAATTGAAAATAGAGCATCGTTCAGAATGGCACAAAAAAGAGCTATTCGTAATGCCATGAAAGCAGGAGCAAAAGGAATTAAGACGGTAGTGTCTGGAAGATTAAATGGAGCCGATATTGCGCGTAGTGAAGGATATTCTGAAGGAACTACCCCACTACATACTTTAAGAGCCGATATCGATTATGCAACCAGTGAAGCAGATACGACTTATGGAAAAATCGGTGTAAAAGTATGGATTTATAAAGGAGAAATTCTTCCTAGCAAAAAGGCTAAAGGAGGTAATTAAGATGTTATTACCATCAAGAACAAAATATCGTCGTGTTCACCGATTACCTTATGAAGGACATTCAAAAGGGAACACGAAATTAGATAAAGGTGACTTTGGTCTAGTTGCTAAAGAAGGAGCTTGGATCACAGCGAACCAAATCGAAGCAGCGCGTGTTGCTATGACACGTTACATGAAACGTGGAGGAAAAGTATGGATCAATATTTTCCCTCATATGCCTATTACTAAGAAACCCGTTGGTACTCGTCAAGGTAAAGGTAAAGGTAACGTAGAAGCATGGGTTGCCGTTGTTAAAGAAGGAAAAATTTTGTTTGAAATCGCAGGAGTCGATGAAGCCACTGCACGTGAAGCATTAAGATTAGCCGCTCACAAACTACCAATTCAAACAAAGTTTATAACGAGAGAATCTGAAAATGGTGGTGAAAAAAATGAAGGTTAAGGAAATTAGAGAACTAACCACTGAACAAATCAACCAAAAGTTGAAAGAATCAAAAGAAGAATTATTCAATTTGCGTTTCCAACAAGCAACGGGTAATCTAGAAAAACCTTCAAGAATTAGAGAGTTAAGACACACCGTCGCAAGAATGAAAACCGTTCTTCGCGAACGTGAATTAAACGAAAAGTAGGAGGGGCAAAATGGAAAAAAGAGAAGCAAGAAACCTTGTTGGAAAGGTTGTAAGCGATAAAGGAGAAAAGACCGTTACCGTATTAGTTGAAACCTATAAAAAAGATCCTAAATATGGAAAACGTGTTCGTTATTCAAAGAAATACGCTGCTCATGACGAATCCAATAAAGCCAAAGTGGGAGATGTTGTTCGTATCGTTGAAACAAAACCTATTTCTAAGACGAAACATTTCTATGTAGCTGAGATTGTTAAAGAAGCAGTTATTATCTAAATTAGGTGAAGGAGGATAAATTATGTTACAAACAGAAAGCCGTTTAAAAGTAGCGGATAACTCTGGTGCGAAAGAACTATTAGTCATTCGTGTCATGGGTGGAAGCAAAAGAAAATTTGGTAATATCGGTGATGTTGTTGTTGGAACCATAAAGAAAGCCACACCTAATGGAACTGTTAAAAAAGGAAAAGTGGTAAAAGCCGTCATCGTTAGAAGCGTACAAGGTGTTAAACGTGAAGACGGAAGTTACATTAAGTTCGACGACAATGCTTGCGTAATTATCAGAGATGATAAGAGTCCTGTTGGAACTCGTATCTTTGGACCTGTAGCACGTGAACTTCGTGATGCAGATTATATGAAAATAGTATCTTTAGCTAAAGAAGTGCTATAAGGAAGGAGATTATTTATGAACTTAAAAGTAGGAGATAAGGTAAGAGTAATCGCCGGAGCTAGTAAAGGTAAAGAAGGAAAAATTATCAAAACCTTAAAGAAAGATAACACAGTAATCGTTGAAGGTGCTAATATTGTAAAAAAACATATGAAAGGAAACGGACAAGTAAGCGGTGGAATTCAAGAAGTCGCTCATCCTATCCATGTTTCAAACGTTATGTTAATTGATCCGAAGACGAAAAAACCTACTAGAATCGGAAAAAGTCAAGATAAAAACAATAAAAAGATTAGAATTGCAAAAAAATCAAGCGAAAAGCTTGACTAGTTGGAAGGAGGGTAATTTATGAACCGCCTAAAAGAAAAATACTTGAAAGAAATCATTCCAAGTTTAACAAAGAAACATAACTATAAGACTGTTATGGAAGTTCCAAAATTAGAGAAAATCGTTATCAATATGGGAGTAGGAGATGCTACTCAAAATTCCAAATTAATGGAAGCAGCAGTTAAAGATCTTGAAGTTATTTCAGGACAAAAACCGGTTGTAACGAAAGCTAAAAAATCCATCGCTGGATTTAAAGTAAGAGAAGGTCAATCGATTGGTTGCAAAGTAACCCTTCGTGGAGAAAATATGTATACCTTTATGGATAAGTTATTTTCTATAGGACTTCCTCGTGTAAGAGACTTCCGTGGAGTTAGCCCTAGAGCTTTCGATGGAAGAGGAAACTACACTTTAGGAATTAAAGAACAATTAATCTTCTCAGAAATCGAATTCGATAATGTCGTAAAAGTTCGTGGTATGGATATTGTTTTTGTAACCAGTGCTAAAACGAACGAAGAAGCTTACGATTTGTTAAGCGAATTAGGAATGCCTTTCAGAAAGTAATTGGAGGAAATTTATGGCAAAGAAAAGTATGATTGTAAAAGCGAATCGTCCAAAGAAATACAAAGTACGTGAATATACGCGTTGCCAAAGATGTGGTCGTCCACATGCCGTAATGAGTAAATTCGGAATCTGTCGTATTTGCTTTAGAGAATTAGCTTATAAAGGACAAATACCAGGTGTTAAGAAATCAAGCTGGTAATTGGGAAGGAGGAAAATAATTATGGCTGTAGTAACAGATACCATTGCGGATATGCTAACGAGAATTCGTAATGCAAATCAAATGCGATACAAAGAAGTTCATGTTCCTGCTTCTAAATTAAAACTAGAACTTGCTAAGATTTTAAAAGAAGAGGGATTTATTGAAGATTACAAAGTGCTTAAAGATAACCGTCAAGGAGATATTCTTTTAACACTTAAATATGGACACAATAAAGAAAGAGTAATTACAGGATTAAAGCGTATTTCAAAACCAGGATTACGTGTATATGCGAAGAAAGAAGAAGTACCTAAAGTACTTAACGGTTTAGGAATTGCTATTATCTCTACCTCAAAAGGAATTATGACGGATAAAGAAGCAAGACGTCAAAATCTTGGTGGAGAAGTATTAGCTTATATCTGGTAATTAAATATATAAGGAGGTGTCAATATGAGTCGTATTGGTAATAGAAAACTAGTAGTACCTGAAGGGGTTACTGTGACAGTAGATAATAATGTTGTTACCGTTAAAGGACCAAAAGGAGAACTTTCTACCACCATTGATAGTAAAGACGTTACTGTTGAAGTAAATGAAAATGAAGTCGTTGTTAAAAGAAGTAACGATGAAATTAAGACAAGATCTATGCATGGAACGGTTAATGCCAATATCAATAATATGATTGTTGGTGTTACTAAAGGCTATGAAAAAGAACTTGAAATTATCGGTGTTGGATATCGTTTTGCTTTAAAAGGAAATACCTTAGTAATTAATGCAGGTTTTTCACATCCTGTAGAATTAGCTATCCCAGAAGGAATTAAAGT
This sequence comes from uncultured Bacilli bacterium, assembly GCA_947623935.1. GTDB lineage: Bacteria > Bacillota_I > Bacilli_A > RF39 > UBA660 > Faecenecus. Next base: position 46,859 of record CANQIE010000003.1, read on the forward strand.
AGAATCCCCAAGTAATACAGAACTTACTTTAAAGGGAATCGATAAAATTAAAATTGGTGAATTTGCTGCTAATGTAAGAAAGGTTAAACCACCTGAACCTTACAAAGGAAAAGGAATTCGTTATAAGGACGAGCAAGTTCGTCGTAAAGAAGGAAAGAAAGCTGCATAGTTAGGCAGTAAAATAAGTAAGAAGGGAGAGTTTACTTATGATAAAAAAAGAATCACGCAACGAAATGCGTCTTATCCGTCATGAGCGTGTTCGTGAGAATCTTAAGGGAACGAAAGAGATGCCAAGACTTAACGTATTCCGTTCCAATAAGAATATCACCGCTCAAATTATCGATGACGAGACAGGTTCTACCTTAGTAAGTGCTTCAAGTATGGAATTAAACCTTAAAAATGGTGGAAACAAAGAAGCAGCTGCTAAAGTAGGAGAAAAGATTGCTGAAAAAGCATTAAAAGCTGGAATTAAAACAGTTGTATTCGATAGAGGTGGATACCTTTATCATGGTCGTGTAGAAAGTCTTGCAGAAGCTGCACGTAATAAAGGATTAGAATTCTAATAGGAGGGTATTATGCAAAATAAAAACATGGACCCAAAGAAACAAGAGAAGCAATTAGAAGAACAAGTTGTCGAAATCAAAGCCGTAACTAAAGTAACGACTGGAGGACGTCAACGTAGATTCTCTGCAACTGTTGTTGTTGGGGATAGACATGGTCAAGTAGGATTAGGAATCGGTAAAGCTGCCGAAGTACCTGATGCTATTAAAAAGGCAATTCAAGCTGCCAATAAAAACCTAGTTAAAATACCGCTAGTAGAAGATAGAACGATTGCCCACGAAGTAATTGGTGTATCGGGTGCTGCAAAGGTTATGTTAAAACCTGCTCATGCCGGTACTGGAGTTATTGCTGGTGGAGCTGTTCGTGCTATCCTTGAGTTAGCGGGAGTCCGCGATATTCTTTCTAAATCACTTGGTTCAAGAACGAAACTTAATATGGCAATGGCAACCGTCAATGCATTAAAATCGACAAAGACGGTTGATGAAGTAGCTAAATTAAGAGGAAAAACTAAAGAGGAGATTTTAGGATAATGAAGTTACATGAATTAAAGAAAAATGAGGGAGCAACGTTCAAAGCTAAAAGAGTTGGACGTGGTTCTGGAAGTGGTTTAGGAAAGACTAGTGGAAAAGGACACAAAGGACAAAACGCTCGTAGTGGTGGAGGAGTAAGACCTGTATTCGAAGGTGGACAATTACCACTCTATAGACGTTTACCAAAAAGAGGATTTAGTAATGCAAGATTTAAGTTAACGTACGCGGTCGTTAATTTAGATGATCTAAATCAATTTGATGATAAAACAGTAGTAACTCCTGCTTTATTGAAAGAAAGAGGTTTAGTAACCAAAGAGTTATGTGGCATTAAAGTATTAGGGGACGGTGAATTAACGAAGAAGTTAACAATCCAAGCTCATAAGTTCTCTCGTAATGCTATAGAAAAGATTGAAAAGTCGGGTAGCAAGATTGAGGTGATTTAAGATGTTTCAAACGATGAAGCAAATCTTTGCAAAAACGAATAAAGACTTGCGCAAAAGAATTTGGTTTACGTTAGGAGCCTTATTTATCTTTATCGTAGGTACGACTATTCAAGTTCCTGGAACGACCAATATTACAGGAAACTTAGGATTCCTTGATCTAATTAACGTTATGGGTGGAGGAGCCTTAAGACAATTCTCTATCTTTGCTCTTGGTGTTATGCCTTACATTACGGCTACCATCATTATGCAACTACTAGAGATGGATATTGTTCCATATTTCAGTGAATTAGCAGATCAAGGACCAGTAGGTCGTCAAAAGATTAATCAAATTAGCCGTTATATGGGTATTGCTTTTGCCTTTATTGAAGGTTTTGCTTTCGCTTATGCGTTCATGGGTAAAACTGCAACGACATTTGATTACTTATATGTTGCAACGGTATTAACCGCAGGTACTGCTTTCACTTTATGGTTAGGAGATCAAATTACACAAAAAGGAATTGGTAATGGCATTTCGTTAATCATTATGGCTGGTATTATTGCCACCCTTCCACAAATGTTTATTGAAGCATTCCAAGGATTGGTATTAAATTCAAGCCTTAATCAAATTTTAGGAATTGTCTTATTTGTTGCTTTTGTAATCGTTTATTTCTTAATTATTATTGGTGTTATCTGGGTACAAGAAGCTGATCGTAAAGTACCTATTCAATATGCGAATAAATCAACAACGGCCTTTGGTGGACAACAATCGTTTATTCCATTAAAGATCAATGCCGCAGGCGTTGTTCCAGTTATCTTCGCATCTACTTTACTATCGATTCCTGCAGCGATAGCTCAATTTATGGGTAACGAAGGATTCCAAAACTTCGTCAATAGTTATTTATCTTATACAACCCCAGTTGGATTTATTATCTATATTGTACTTATTTTCTTCTTTGGATATTTCTATACGTTTATTCAAATGAAACCGGATGATCTTGCTAAGAACTTACAAAATAATGGTGGTTATATTCCAGGTGTTCGTCCCGGAAAAGATACCGAAAATTATATCAGTAAAGTATTATCAAGACTTACTGTAGTAGGTTCTATCTTCTTAATTATTATTGCAGGACTTCCAATTCTATTCTCTGCACTTATTCATCTATTCCCAAATATTAATCTTTCTAGTAGTGTGACTATTGGAGGAACGGGATTATTAATCGTTGTAGGTGTAGCACTTGAAACGTATAAACAATTAGAAGGAAGCTTAGTTACAAGAAGTTATAAAAAAGGATACTCAAGAAGATGAAAAACTTAATTTTAATTGCGATTCAAGGGGCTGGAAAAGGAACCCTTGCCAAAGAGTTAAGTAAAAAGTACGGTTATGTTCATATTTCCACAGGAGACCTCTTAAGAGAAAGAGCCATGGTAAGAGATGAGTTGGGGGATCAAATTAGAGATTTAATCGATCAAGGAAAGTTTGTTTCCGATGAAATTATATTCGATGCGATTTCTGATAAGATTACAAGTCCTGCTTGTCAAAATGGTTACATCTTAGATGGCTTTCCAAGAAATATGACCCAGGCCGTAGGATACGATGAACTTTTAAAGAAAGTAAATCAAGATATTGGAATTGTGATTCATTTGACGGTTCCAGAAGAAATACTAGAAAGCCGCATCTTAGGAAGAAGAACTTGTCTAGAATGTGGAAGTATCTACAATATTTATAGCAAGGACTTTTGTCCTAAGGTGGAAGGTATTTGTGATAAGTGTGGAAGTACTTTAACCGCTAGGAAAGATGATAATCTCGAATCTTTAAAGAAGAGATTAGAAACCTATCATGAAGTAACGAAGCCCCTTATCGATTATTACAAAAATAAAGGAATTCTATACGAAGTCGAATCGGTCGATAGTAAAAAAACACTTATTAAAGTGGATAAGATTTTAGAAGAATTAGGTGATTAAATTGATTAGTCTAAAAAGCGATCGAGAAATAGAATTATTAAGAAAAGCTGGTCATATTGTTTACTTGACCCATCAATATTTAATTCCCTTTGTCAAAGAAGGAATTACAACGAAGGAATTAGACCGTTTAGCTGAAGACTTTATAAGAAGTCAAGGGGCTACGCCTTCTTTTAAGGGATACGAAGGATTTCCTGCTACCTTATGTACAAGCGTCAATCAAGAAGTGGTACATGGTATTCCAGGAAACTATAAATTAAAAAATGGAGATATTATCTCTATCGATATCGGTGCTTGCTATAAAGGCTATCATGGAGATTCTGCTTGGACGTATGCCGTAGGTGAAATTAGTGATGAGAAAAAGTATCTGATGGAACATACGAAAAAAGCCTTGTTCGAAGGACTTGCTCAAGTGAAACCAGGAAATCGTATTGGTGATATAGGTCATGCGATTGAGGTGTATGCGAAAGCACATCACTTAGGTGTAGTCGAAGAATTAGTAGGACATGGCGTAGGTACCAATGTACATGAAGAACCAGATGTTCCTAATTATGGAAAAGCAGGAACGGGCCCTCTTTTACGAGAAGGCATGGTGATTGCTGTTGAACCTATGTTGAACTTAGGGAGTAAAGATATCGTAATCTTAGATAATGATTGGACCATCGAAACGGAAGACGGAAGACCTTCTGCTCATTTTGAACACACGGTTGCCGTTACCAAAGATGGCTACCAAATATTAACAGGAGAGTGAGAATATGGCTAAAGAAGATACCATTGAAGTCGAAGGAAAAGTACTTGAAATTATTCCCGGTGGAAAATTTAAAGTCGAACTCGTCAATGGGCATATGATAGAAGCTCACGTTTCTGGTAAAATCCGAATGAATTACATTCGCATTTTACCGGGGGACACAGTAACGATAGAATTATCGCCATACGATTTAACACGTGGGCGTATAACCTATAGGAAATAGGAGGGATATTATGAAAGTTAAACCATCTGTAAAACCAATTTGCGCAAAATGTAAAATTATTAAGCGCCATGGAAGAGTAATGATTATTTGCTCTAATCCAAAACACAAACAAAGACAAGGATAATAGGAGGTGTAAGATATGGCACGTATTAAAGGTGTAGACATTCCCAATGATAAACAAGTAGGAATTTCATTAACTTATATCTATGGTATTGGAAGAAGTCTAGGAAAGAAAATTGCAATGGATGCAAAAGTAGATCCAATGAAGAAAGTGGCAGATCTTGATAACGATGAATTGAATCGTATCCGTGATGAAGTTAATAAACACATGGTAGAAGGAGACTTACGTCGTGAAGTTTCTATGAACATCAAGACGAAAATGGAAATTAATTCTTATCAAGGTACTCGTCATAAAAAAGGTCTTCCTGTAAGAGGGCAGAGAACCAACCGTAATGCAAGAACGCGTAAAGGTAAAGGTAAGACTGTTGCTAACAAGAAGAAATAATATTAAGTATTTATAAAAAGGAGGTAAGAATATGGCTTACAAATCGAGAAAAAGAAAAGTAAAGAAAAATGTTCCTGAAGGAATCGCACATATTCATTCAACATTTAATAATACGATTACGACGATTACCGATAAAGAAGGTAATGCAATCTCTTGGGCATCAAGTGGTGCTTTAGGATTTAAAGGAAGTAAAAAATCAACTCCATTTGCGGCTGGTCTTGCTGCCGAGGCTGCAGGAAAAGCTGCTTATGATTTAGGCATGAGAAAAGTTGAAGTATATGTTAGAGGTTTGGGACCAGGACGTGAAACAGCTATTCGTTCTTTACAAACCGCGGGATTAGAAGTAACGGCTATTACCGATGTTACTCCAATTCCACATAATGGATGTCGTCCACCAAAACGCCCACGTGGATAAAATAAGGAGGGAAGTTTCATGTTACAATTTGAAAAACCAGTCTATAAAATAACGGACTATGTAGAAAGTAATTTTTTTGGAAAGTTTGAATTAGAACCCCTTGAAAGAGGATTTGGAACCACTCTTGGTAATGCTTTAAGAAGAGTAATGTTATCTTCTCTTCCTGGAAGCGCTATTTCAAGTGTTAAAATCGAAGGGGTATCTCATGAATTCCAAACCATCGATGGAGTTATCGAAGATGTAGCACTTATCATTCTTAACTTAAAAGGAATTGTTATTAAGAACCATTCTGAAGAGTCTAAGACGATTCGTTTAAATGCTACTAAAGAAGGAGTTGTTAAGGCTTCCGATATTGAGCATGATGCCGATATCGAAATCATGAACCCAGATCAAGAAATCGCAACTCTTGCAAAAGGCGGAAAATTAGTCATGGAAATGACCGTTACCAATGGACGCGGTTATGTAAGAAGCGAAGAAAATAAGAAATTATTAGATAATAAGAAAATGGGAACGATTGCCATTGACTCTTTATATTCTCCAATTGAGAGAGTATCTTATGAAGTAGAACCTGCTCGTGTTGGACAAAATGAAAATTACGACCGTTTAATTTTAAATGTATGGACCAATGGTTCAATGAAACCAGAAGAAGCAGTAGCACTTGCATCTCGTATCTTAATTGAACACTTTGAATTACTTACCGATTTAAGTAGCATTGCTGATATGACCGGTCTTATGATTGAAAAGACAGAAGATCCTAAAGTAAAAGCTTTAGAGACGACCATCGAAGACTTGGATTTCTCAGTTCGTGCATACAACTGCTTGAAAAGAGCAGGCATTCATACCTTACAAGATTTAGTTAATAAGTCTGAAAATGATATGATGAAGATTCGTAATCTAGGAAAGAAATCTCTTAAAGAAGTCTTAGACAAGATTAGAGAACTTGGACTAGCTTTACGTGAAGATGACTAGAAGGAAGGAGAAGCGATTAGAATGGCCTATAGAAAATTAGGACGCGTAAGCAAACATAGAAAATCTATGTTAGCAAACCTAACCATTGATTTAATTAATAACGAAAAGATTGAAACGACAGAAACGCGTGCAAAAGAAGTTCGTAAGTTCTTAGATAAAATGGTTACGTATGGTAAAAAAGGCGATTTAGTATCGCGTAGAAAGGCAATCGCTTTTCTACACAACGATAGCGAAGTCGTAAAGAAAGTATTTGATGATTTAGCTGTTCGATACAAAGATCGTAACGGTGGATACACTAGAATTTTAAAGATGACTGAACGTAAGGGCGATGATGCCTTAATGGTTATCTTAGAATTAGTAAAATAGGACCTTTTCATAAAGGTTCTTTTTTTGTCTTTTTCTTGACGAAAAGAGATCCTTTATCTATAATAAAAAGTTATCAGATTAGGGGATTGGAGGGATTTTGATGAACGAGATAGAATTAACTTTACTCGAAGAAGAACAACTGGTTGGAAGTGACAAATGCGATTGCTTGGATCTTTTTAAACATACCAGCGTAGAAAGAGGATGTACGGATTATTGTATTCTTACTGGAGCTTCTTCGATTCCTATGCGTATTAATGGTCAATTGGATTATAGTAAAAAGTCTATTCCTTTTTGGACTAAATCAGGATTTGGGGGTGAAGTGGTACGTGTTTGTCATCATCAAAAAATAGAGACGATCATTGTATATGATGATTATGTTTCGATTGTTCCTGTTTTTAAAGTGGATCCTCATTTGCTATCTACTCTTCCTCAAGTAAAGAATAACGGTATTATAGAAGTTCAATATGGAGAATATCCCTCCTTTATAGTGGAAGAAGAACTCTTTAGTAAGTTAGAAACAGCCCTCCAGGAAGGAAAATTGAGTGAGACAGGGAAAGTTTATACGAAAGATCCAATTCCTCGAATGTTTTGTAATAGAATTCCCACTTTAACCGAATTTCTTTATGGAGGAAAAAAATATATTCGACTAAAAATGGATAGGGATAGATGGGGACATCTTTCCAACGGAGTAATTGTTCAAAAAGGAATAGTTTATTGGCTAAAAGTAGAACCTATTGTTTGGCAATACGATGCTCCATCGGGTTTTCTTATCTCTAAAACAGGTTTAGTCTCAGGCGTTCCTTTTTGTGATGAACCTACTAACTCTATTGAAGATGCCTATATGTATCATTATTTAAATACCTATCTTGCAAAAGAAATCATTCCTTCTCAAATGGTAGAAGACAAATCAAGTGTATTTGATAACAATGAGTCCTTAAAAAAATACGTTTATAAAAACTATGGAAAGAAGAGATAGCATGGACAATTTTGAATTAAGATTTTTAACCAAAGAAGAAATTTATGTGAATCAGTATGATGAAGATGAAACCACAGCTCTTGATGTATTACAAAAATATTGTACTGGTGTTGCTGCTAGGAATACGGACTTTTCTTGTTTAACGGGAGGATTACGTTCAGGGAGCAGTGCTTTTTATTATCTTGAATCCAATTATTCAAATGGTAGATTTTATTTTATGGGTGACTATGCTAATTATAATTCTTGTGATCAATATCAATTGGTTGAAAGTTACAAAGGACATCTACCTATTCGTCCTGTTCTTTATTTTCCAAATAGAAAAGTAAGTAAAGAGAATTTAAATTTTGATTGGGAACAAAAAATCTATTGGTGGGAGTATGGAGAATATCCTCAATTTGTTTTGGATGGGAATAATGCACTAGAACGAAACATAATCGAAGTTTTAAATCAAAAACTTTGTATGCAATCTTTGGATAAAACAGGAAAAACCTATTGCTTCTATCAAAGTAAAAAGAATGCTCCTTGTTCTATAAACTATGTAAGTGAATATGTTTATGAAGGAAAGAAATATGTTCCTTTGGTAGCGAATGGCATAAAGACGGGAGCCTTGCTTTCTACCGGCGAGAAGATTGTAGATTTTAAACTTTATTGGTTAAAAGTAGAGCCTATTGTTTGGCTATATGATGAAGAAAAGGACCTTTTTATTTCGGAACATGCACTTGTTTCAGGGCCTAGTTTCGATTTTGTCAAAAAAGGAGATGGCTTTGAAGCAACAGAGATGTACGAATATATCCATAATCATTTGAAACGAGATATCATCCCATCTCGTGTTATGGAAGAAGATAAATCAAGTTTATTAGATAGCAGTAAAACTTTAAAAAAGTATGTTTATAAAAACTATGGAAGAAGAGGATAACATGGACGATTTTGAATTAAGATTACTAACTAAGGAAGAAGCTTATATAGATGATGAAGATGAAAATGAGACTACAGCACTTGAAGTATTACGAAAAAAGGATAATGTATCTGCTGACAACACCGATTTATCTTGTTTGACGGGAAGTTATACAGATGCAAATGATACATCTTTTTATAGTCTTCAACCTGATTTAAGTCATAAAAAATTTTATTATGTGGATGATGATTGTTATATTGATGATAAAGAATTCTATAGTAGGTTTAATGCTGTTCGTCCTGTTCTCTATTTCTTAAATTCAACCGCTTATCGGGACCACCTCATTTATGATAAGCATAGATTGACCAGACTCAAATATGGAGAATATCCTCAATATGTTTTAAATGAGAACTCAAATGAAAAGAAAATAATGAATGAATTAAATAAAAAACTCATAGAGCAAACTTTAACCAAAACAGGAAAAACGTATTGCTTTTATTACGGGGAAAGTGGTAAACGACCTTCTATGTGTTATGGAATAGAGTATCTCTATAAAGGAAAAAAATATATGCCATTTATATCAACAATTTATCAGGGAGCCGATATTTATCTTTCTACAGGAGATACTATTGATCCGTATAGAATTTATTGGTTAAAAGTAGAACCCATCACGTGGTTATATGATGAAAATACAGCACTTTTTATTTCAGAAAAGGCTTTAGTTTCAGGAGTAGGATTTGAATTTGTAAAAAAAGGAAATAATTATGAAGCAACCGAAATGTATGAATTTTTAAATATGCATTTGAAACAAGATATTATTCCATCCCGTATTATAAAAGAAGATAAATCCAGTTTATTAGATGGTAGTGAGTCTTTAAAAAAATACGTTTATAAAAACTATGGAAGAAGAGGATAAGATGGATGACTTTGAACTAAGAATCTTAAAAAGAGAAGAAGTTTCAACAAAGACATCTCTTGAAGTGTTTAAAAGAGAAGAAGTTTCAACAAAGACATCTCTTGAAGTGTTTAAAAGAAATGATCCGGTTTTTACTACCAACACTGATTTGGCTATTTTAACGGGAGGAGCTACTTATGTAGATGATATAGGTTATTATAGTCTTCAACCTGATTTGAAAAAGAAAGAATTTTATTATATGGATGTAGGACATCATTATGTCAATGTAGGAAATGCCCATCATCGAGTAGAATCTGTTCGCCCTGTTTTACATTTTATTAATTCAACTGCTTATCGAAATAACCTATTTTATGATGAAAATAAAATACCCAAACTTCAATTTGGAGAATATCCTCAATATGTTTTGAAAAGCAATGATGCAAAAATAGTGAACGAATTGAATGAAAAACTGATGGATCAAACGTTGAAGAAAACGGGAAAGAAGTATTGCTTTTATTATGGAGAGGACGATAAACCAGCTTCCATTCGTTATGGAATAGAGTATTTTTATAACGATAAAAAATATATGCCATTTACAGCCATCGTCTATAACTCTCCCAATAGGAGACGTCTTTCTATCGGGGAGATTTGTCCTTCTAGAATTTATTGGCTAAAAGTAGAACCTATTACGTGGTTATATGATGAAGAAACGGATCTTTTTATAGCTGAAAAAGCGTTAGTTGCAGGAGTAGGATTAGGACTTATAAAAGAGGGAAATGATTTTGAATCCACAGAAATGTATGAATTTCTAAATACGCATATGAAGCAGGATATGCTTCCATTCCAAGGAGATAAATCCAATTTATTAGATGAAAGTGAATCTTTAAAAAAATATGTGTATAAAAACTATGGAAGGAAGAGGCAATATGGATGACTTTGAACTAAGACTCTTAACGAAAGAAGAAGTTTATGTAGATAAGTATGACTCTACTAAGACTACGGCTCTTAAGGTATTACAAAACTATGGTAATGTTTGTGCTCAAAGTACCGATTTAGCTTGCTTAGCAGGAGGAATTGATTCTTATAATGAAACCATGGCTGAGTACTGGCTTCAACCGAATCTAGAGAAGAAAGAATTTTATTATTTAAATAGTGATGGTGAAGTTAAAAAAGCATCTAGTAATTGTAGAGATAATTCTATTCGTTTAGTTTTACGGTTCTTAGATAAGAAAGTGGATGAGTATGATTTGCATTTTACTTCTATTAATGGAGGACTTTACTGGTTCGAATTTGGCGAATATCCACAATATATTTTGAGTGCTCATCACATAAAACTGATTAATGAATTAAATACCAAGTTCTGTGAACAAAAGTTGCAACTTACCGGAAAAGGCTATTGCTTTTACTATGGGAGGGATAAAGAGGCTTCCATGCGTTATATGGCAGAGTATCAATACAATGGAGCAAAGTATATACCCTTTATACCCTTTACCACGTCTTCTCATTTATCAAAATCTCTTTCTACAGGCGTGGATGTAGATTTTGAAAAAATGTATTGGTTAAAAGTTGATCCTATTATTTGGTTGTACGATGAAGAGACAGGATTATGTGTATCTGAAAATGCCCTTGTTGCAGGCGCAGGTTTCGACTTTGTCAAAGGAGGAGGAAGTATGGAATCTACCGAGATGTATCAATATTTAAATATCCATTTGAAACAAGACATCCTTCCATCTGGTGCTATGAAAGAGAATAAGTCAAATGTACTCGATAGTAATTCTTCTTTGAAAAAATACGTTTATAAACAGTATGGAAAGAAATCGAATGTAAAGTAACCAGTAAATAGAAGAACAGTTATCCTATGTTCTTCTTTTCTTATGGTATAATGATTTTAAGGTAGGTAAGTAGTATGAGTAAAGGAAGAAGAAAGAAGAAAAATAATTTTTATACGGTTGTTCTTATTGTGGGTTTAGGACTTTTACTGGGAATTTCATTATGGCTATGGAAGGGAGAATCTAAACAAGAACTAGCTTCTAGTGAAGAAGCATCACAAGAAGAGGTAGAGCCTACACCTAGTCCTAGTCCTACACCTAAATTAAAAATAGTAGATCCCGATAGTAAAAGTCGTCCTATTGCGGTAATGATCGATACTAATGTAGGAAACAATAACCATGTGGGATTACTTGATGCTTATCTTCAATACGAGGCTGTGGTAGAAGGTGGATTAACTCGTATTATGGCTATTTTTAAAGATCAAGATACGTCTTTAATTGGACCCATTCGAAGTTCTAGACATTACTTTCTAGATTATGCTTTGGAAAATGATGCCATCTATGCCCATTACGGATGGAGTCCTTATGCCAAGACCGATATTGCGGCGCTTAAAGTAAATAATATTAATGGCATGACGAATGGGGGAAGTGCTTATTGGCGAGATAAGACGATAGCATCTCCGCACAATGTTTTTACTTCGATTGAAAAATTGACGACAAGAGCCAAAGAATTAAAATACGATCTTACAACGGATCAAGGTTTAGTCTTTGACTATAGTGTAGATGCGATTGATTTGGATACCATGGAGGATGCCGTGGAAGCGGATTCGGTACTCGTTCGTTATAGTCCTACTCAAACAAGAGGTTATACGTACGATAGTAAGAATCAAGTTTATTTAAGAGAAATGAATGGCAGTGCTCATATCGATAAACAAAGTAAAAAACAATTAAGTTATAAGAACGTTATCATCATGCAAATCGAAAATATTACATTAGATACAAAAGAACACCAAGACTTGAAAAACATCAAATCTGGAAATGGTTACTTCTTAACTAATGGCTATAGTGTACCTATCAAATGGAGTAAGAGTAGTCGTAGTAGTAAGACTAAATATACCTATCTCGATGGAAGTGAAATTGTTTTAAACGATGGAAGGACTTTTGTACAAATCGTTCCTACTACTTACAAAGTTTCTATTGAATAAAGAAAATCCGTAAAATAAAGGCTAGAAATAGTCTTTTACTTTTGCTATACTAGTAGTAGAGGTGGGTAGTATGAAGGTCTTAATTACAGGAGCCTCTTCTGGAATTGGAAGAGACATGGCTAAGTATTTAAGTAGCCAAGGACACGAACTTATTTTAGTGGCTCGTGATAAAGCCAAGTTAGAAGAACTTCAACAGACACTTAAAACGAGAACTACCATCATAGTCATGGATTTAACGGTGATGAGCAATGTTAAATCACTTTATGTCGTATGTAAAAATGAAAATATTGATGTTTTGATTAACAATGCCGGTTTTGGGTTATGGGGTAAATTTAGTGAAACCGATAACACCAAGGATCTTGAAATGATTGATTTAAATGTGAAAGCGCTTCACTTGCTCACCAAAATGTTTTTGAAAGATATGAAAAGGAGGAACCATGGTTATATTTTAAATGTGGCATCGATGGCTTCTTTCTATCCAGGACCTTTAATGGCCAATTACTATGCAACGAAAGCATATGTGTTGCGCTTAACGGAAGCCATTGCCTACGAATTAAAGAAAGAAAAATCGAATGTGGTGATCTCCTGTCTTTGCCCAGGGCCGGTGGATACGAATTTTAGTGCTACGGCCGGTGTTCATTTTGCTGTAAAACCCTTAAAGAGTGAAAAAGTGGCAAGGTATGCGCTTGACCAACTTTTAAGAAAAAAGAAGCTTGTTATTATTCCAGGATTCAAGATGAAATGTGTTCATTTCTTTAGTCGTTTTTTAAGCGATAAAATGTTAATGCGTTTTTGTTATCGTATTCAAAAAAAGAAAATGGAATAAATTATAAGTAGATAGGAAGGATGATTCTAATGAGTGCTTATAAATATTTAATTATTCCGGTGGTAAGTGTTATCTTAGCACAAATTGTGAAGTTCATAATCGAGACCATTCGTACGCGTTCTTTTAACTGGCCACGTTTGTTTAATGGAAATGGAGGAATGCCTAGTTCGCATACGGCTTTCACCTTTTCACTTGCTTTTGCAATTGGCTTCACCGAAGGTTTTACGTCCTCTATTTTTGCGGTGTCTTTGATTCTTGCTTGTATTGTGGCCTATGATTCGATGGGACTTCGTATGGAAAGTGGAAAACAAGCGGTAGCAATTAACTTGTTGATGGAACGTACCTTTAAAGAAGATCCGCAAAAAGGATTTAAAAAGTTACAAGAAAAATTAGGACATAAACCTTTAGAAGTATTAATGGGTGCCATCTTTGGTTGCCTTGTAGCCTATGGAATGCTATTCATTCTTTAATTTTGAGGGGGAGTAAAGATGGAAAATTTAACGGAAAGTATTTTAGATGGGTTAGCAAAACTGATATTAAACGATAAGATTTCTTTAGATAGAGAGTTGTATCAATTATTAGAAGAATATAACTATCAAAGATATAATGAGCAAATTCCTTCTTATGAAGTTTCTTCGATTGATACTATTCAGGATTTGGATAATCCCGTTGTAAATGGTTATTTTCAAGCGCACTTTTTTGATGATATACGTTTTAGTTGGATACCTCTTGATTATCTAAGTGAAAAAGATGCCCAAGCCGAAAAAGAAGGATTAAGAGAATACTTAAATAGTCAACCTAGTTTTTTAGATGATATAAAAGTAATGGTTAAAAAATAAGAGGATAACCTCTTTTTTATTTGAAAAATGTTAAAAAAAGCAATGTCAAATTTTTTTAAAAATGTCAGTAAATCATTTTGAGAAAATGTCAGATGAGTATTTAATAGATAACATCAAAA
>CANQIE010000004.1 GCA_947623935.1 uncultured Bacilli bacterium
CTATCATATTTTTTTAACTAGTTTTTTTATTGATGTCTACTCTAAGGGGTGCAGTTCATACATCAGAAGGCTTTTTCATACTTTCTTGAATTAATTCTCTGTTCTTTAATAAACGTTTATCGTCTTTATTTAATAAAATAGCCTGTTCCACATTTTGGAGGGCTTTTTCTTTATCGCCTAAAGTAAAGTAACAAATGGAAAGCAAATCATAAGGAGTACTATCCCAACTAAAAGGCTCATTCATGTAAATTTTTTCATGGTGTTTTATAGTTAAAGCCTTTTCAATATAGGAAATGACTTGAGGATAATTTTTTAATTCATACTGTAAAAAGGCCATTTCCATGTAAGGATCTCTTAAATGAGGTGCTTCTTGAATGGCTTTCTCTAACCACATAATAGCTTCATCATATCTTTTTAAAGCCATGTAACTTCTAGCAATAAAACGCATAGAGGCACATCTTTCTTCTTTCCAAGTAGCCTTTTTACAATGTAAGTGACGAATTAGTGTATCAATACAATCATTATAACGTTGATGGTACATGTATTCTCTTCCTAAATAGTGAAGATTCCGGTCATCACTAGGATCTTCTTTGACGGATAATTCAAGTAGAGGAAGATAACTACTACGCGATTTGGAAACATCAGGATAATGGTTTACGGTAATTAAATCCGTCTTTATTTTTTCTTCATGAGGTAGAGAACAGGTAAGTACTTCGTGTACTGGATGGGTCCATTTATATCCTTTTCGTGCATGTATCTTTTCAATATAGAAATTAACTCTAGGCTTTCCATAATCATCGAAACTCCAATTATAATTATAAAGAAGTCTCGTTGTATTGTTTTTCCAAATCGATTCGAGATTTTTTCTCCATCCCTTTTCTAAGACTTCATCTAAGTCGATACAGACACATATGTCGGTATCCATGGGGACCATATCAAGCGATAAATTTCTTGCTACATCAAAACGAAAGGGCTCTATTTTCTTCTTTTTGACAATGGCTCCCCTTTTTCGTAATCGTTTTACGGTATTATCTGTAGAACCAGTATCTAAGACATAGACTTTGTCTGCTTCAAGTACACTATCCATGAAACGGTCTACAAACTTTTCTTCGTTTTTACTGATCGCATAAACACATATTTTCCTTTTCTTCATGCTGTTTCCTCCTCGTATTATAATTTATGAAAGAAAAAAAGGAACGCTTATAGAAAATGTCCCTTATTTGGTTCCATGCATAAAATAAAAAAGGTGAAACTATGATTTATACAGTTGTAGAAAAAGATTCTTTATATACGATTGCTAGAAAATTTAATGTAAGTGTAGACGAAATCAAAAAGGTAAATGGCCTTGATAACAATTTGTTACATATTGGTCAAAAGTTAAAGATTCCAAGCCCTGGTGAAACTCATGTGGGGCTCGATATTTGTGATACTGTTCATCCTTTAGATGATCCTTTATCGAGTGCTAAAAAATACCAAAATTACATCGTTCAGAAAAACGATTCACTCTATCAGATTGCAAAAAAGTTTAATACGGATGTTGCTACGCTTATTCATTTAAACGACTTAGAAAATACACTTCTTCATGTGGGACAACTTTTAAAAATACCCAAAGAAAAAGAAGAAAGTTCTATTATTTATACCGTACAAAAAGGAGATAGTCTCTACGCTATTGCCAAAAAATACCATACCACGGTAGAGCATTTACTTTCCTTAAATAAACTTTCTACTACGCTTTTAGAGCCCGGACAAAAACTACAAATATTTTAATCTACTTCTTTAATCTGATTCACGATGTAACGCCACTCTAAAGGACCTGTTACCCCATTCATTTCAATTTTTAGTCGTCTTTGTACTTCTTTAATCACTGTTTCTGTCTTACTATCATAACAGCCACTGGATTCTGTGCTAGGAAAAGTAGGATCTTGTTTATGTAGCTTTTGTATCATTTTTTGAAGCGCTTCAACATCACTTCCTTGCATCCCCAAAGAAAGAAATCGTCCGGGATAAATGTAGTCTTTATAAACTAAAACTTCTTCCGGTAAATGATTTAAAATGTTGAGATAAACTTCTTCCATTTTATTCCAGGTTATGGTATCGACTATTCCTGTTTTAGGAAGCCTATAAGTATCTTGAAAAGCCATTACCATTGTTTTAGTGTTTTTATCAAAAACAGAGTTTACTTCCAAAAGTGGAATATCTGGATTGAAATAAGCAATCACTTTCAAATAATAATGAAGGCCACTTACTTCTGGACCAGTAGATCCTTCCTGTTGTTCTAATTCGTATTTGAGTTGTAACTCTTCTTCTTTAATTCCTTCTGAATAGAGGTCTGAAAGTTTTTTGACACTATTGTAGAGATACTTTATTTTATACCAAGTAGATTTATCGATAATGCCTGTAACTTCTAAATTAAAAATATCTTGAAAAGTGCGAATGGCATTCTCCGTCACAATATCGAAAAACTCATGTACCTCCGTAAAAAAAGGAAGCGCTGGATAGTTATTTCGAATGCGATTTAATTGCCTTTTAATAATACGGATATGCTCACTCATATCGCCTAGTTTTAAAGGTTCTCCTGGATAAGAAGCAATCGAAGGGGCTACTTTAGCATCTTCAATAATCGTAATGTCACTCCCATAATAATACTTTAAAATCTCTAAAGAGGTCTTTCCTTGTTCTGCTAATTCTTCACTTTGCCATTGTAAAAGGCCTTTGCAAGTGGAGGTTTTGCCATCACAGTATTCGGCAAAAAAAGGTTGTATTTGATGATTCTTCACTAAATAGTTATTGAAAAGATGATCGACCATTTTACTAACATTTTCATAGATAGAACGGTTTTCAATATATTGCTGGTCAACAGAAGACTGATTGGTAATATCAAAATCATAACCTTTAGAAGGATACCATTCTAGATAAATACGATTTAAGGTAAAAGAAATAATTGCTAAAATGTTTGCTTCCAAAGCATTTTCATGCCAAGAAGGATAAAGTTCACTACAAGCTACATTTTTAATATAACTGATAAAGGGAATCCGTTTGTTCTTGGCTTCTTCATCAGGGAGTCCTAAATGAACCGTAATATCATTAGGAATGACAGGGGTGGTCACTTGTCTATTCATAAGGTGCCTCCCTAGGAATCATATCCATTTCTAAAAAGGTCGTAACTTGGTCGTACATCTTAGCATAATAGGTTCCTAAAGAGCGATATTTCTCACTAACTGCCTCTACTAGATAATCTGTACTAGTAGGGTCTTCCTTACTTCTTACTAAAGTGGGTAAAGCGATTGGATTCACTAATCCACTTTCGTTAGTTTCACCTTCAAAAAAGATAAATTTTTTCTGATTGATTTCTTTTGAAACAACGATTTTTATTTTATTCAAAGGAATCATTCCTTGAGCAAGAGTCGTCTTTACTCGTAAAAAGCCATTTCCTTTATGTTCTTCAATAAAATGTTCATACGACTGATAATTAGAAGTTAGATTTTCTTCTTTTAAAGGGAGTCTAATCGTTAACTCTTGTCCTACTATAAGAAGAGAGGTGGATAAGTGATTTAAATACATGATCTGATCGACAGAGGTTTG
Source organism: uncultured Bacilli bacterium (assembly GCA_947623935.1). Classification (GTDB taxonomy): domain Bacteria; phylum Bacillota_I; class Bacilli_A; order RF39; family UBA660; genus Faecenecus. The sequence goes on from CANQIE010000004.1 coordinate 3,583, forward strand.
ATATTTTTGCGCAATGGAATAAAGGGTATCTCCTTTTTGCACCGTATAAGTTATCTTTTTAAAAAAATCATTTTCGTTCATTTTTTCATCCTCAATAAAAGTGTATGTTTAAAAAAAGAAAACTTCTACCTTTTTAGATAGAAGCTTTAGAATCAATCTAAGTATTCGAAAATGACCGAAACTAAAGGATTGGCTACATAGGAACGGGTGTTAATATTATCAATGCTAGGACTTTTCAAATAAATAGTCCCTTTCGATAAGTTCACTAATTCGACTTGTTGACTCACATCACTAATGACAAAGAGGCCTTGACCTACTAATTGGGTAATTTGACTATCGTAAATAAACCTACTAGATCCAGCATAGATCGTTTCTTCTCCTACTCTTCGTAAACCAATAGACACAATATCCGTTTGTTCATCAAAAGAGCTACTAGAATTGACATAGGCATTGACGATAAAAGTGACTTTATAAACACCTTCTTTGGAAAATTGAATTAGGCCGGAAGTACTTGTCAAGTTGTATTGGTTGGTGTTATCAAGTTCTTCTCTCGTGATAGGAATTCTTCCATTAGCATTTACTTCGTATCCTTCAGGAGAGACATTGTTGTTGTAGGTTGTGAAATAAGCCATACTGATGACTTGTGGACCTGTTGGCCCTGTGGGTCCCATAGGTCCTTCCGGTCCTCTTAAACCAGGATCCCCTTTTTCACCTTGCTGTCCCATAGGTCCCTCTGGCCCTATAAGTCCTTGCTCACCCTGTTCTCCTTTTTCTCCAGTATCTCCCTTTTCTCCCTTAGGTCCCTGAATCTTTCCTACATTCTGCCAATGGTCCGTATTCCATACATACAAATCACCATTTACTAAATAAGATTCTCCTGTAACGCCTTCTGGATGTGCATCTTCTAAATCCGATACATCATCGTATGAACCTTGAATACTTACCGCACTTCCTTCTGGTCCTCTAGGCCCTGTTGGGCCTTGTGGAATCGTAAGATTTAAAAGATAATTTCTAACATTTTGATCCATGGTAGAACAACCTCTTAAAGACGATTACGCATTATCTCCGGTAGGTCCTGTAGGTCCTTGAGGCAACGTTAAATTAAGTAAGTAATCCGTTCCTTGCAAAACGATTTCAGCCGAAGCATCTTCTCCTGGACCAGTCGTGGTAACTGTTCCAATTCGTAAAGTCGGCATAGCTCCTTCCGGAATCGTAAAGTTTAAAACAGCCGCATTTTCAGTCCCTACATTTTCCACTGCTGCAGGTGTTCCAGCCGTGGCAGTCGTAACTGTTCCAACCGAGATTGTAGCGGCATCTCCGGTTGGTCCTGTAGGCCCCGTTGGTCCAGTTGGTCCAACAAAACCCATTCCAGGAAGGCCTTGCGGTCCTGTTGGTCCCGTTGCCCCTGTTGGTCCTGCTATAAAGCAGAAAGGTGGAAATGGACGTTGATTTGATTCATTATTATTACAATTCATATTCATAACTCCTTTCACCCGTAATATATGAGGGACGAAAGTTTTTTCTTATTACATCAGTCACTGTTTCACTAAATTATTTTCTATTTCTTTCACATTACTCCTACCAATGAGCCAATCCATAGAATAACCATACTTCTCTGCTAATTTCTTTAACATTAATGTTTGCATATAATTTTTACGACGAGGATTTTTATATTCCGAATACGTTGTATTTTGAATACCTAATACTTTAGCGATTTTTCTTCCGTTAACGTGTTGTTCTTTTTCTAAAATATCTAAACGACTTGCCATAATGTTCTTATCGATGGTAGCCATCTTGATTAAGTGATCGCATCTATTGATATCGGTAAGACGACATACATAATCCATACTTAAGTTTAATGCTTCACAATAATAGAAAAGTTTGAGTAGTTTAATATTCGCAATTTCCGCTTCAATATTAGCATATCCACCTCTACTCACATGCATGTATCCTGCTACTTCTACTTGTTTTAAATCTCTATTATCTCTAATCTCCTTAAACCGGTATTCCATCGTACATCACCTATTATCATTTTTACATGAAAACTTGGTAAATTTTTCCTTTGCAAATTAATATGAAACAGCACTTTTTTAATTTTTTTCTATATAAAAATATCCTTTTCTTTTCAAAGAGCTTTATTTTCTTAATAAAATAAAAAGAAAGCACAAGTTAACTATTTGTAAACCTATGCTTTCTTTTTTTAAATAGTATAAATTAATTTTTTTAAATTTGATTCTTTTCTTTTCATGTTCGTCCTCTAGAAACATTTAATCTTAAGACTTTTACTTCTTTTTCCTTTTCATATAGACATAATTTTGTAATTCGGGATGACTTCTAAAAAAGGAATCTTTTTCTTTCTCTTTCTCCATTCCTTCAAATAAGTCTTTTACCAAATACTGATTTAAGAACTGATTCATAGTGCTTCCTTCAAAAAAAGGGGACTTCATCACTTCGATATTATGCATCATAATTCCAGATAAAAGAGCTTTTTTAGAGAGCAAAAGATTTGCTTCTTGATCGTATAGCCACGTAACAGGTTCTACTTTTAGATAATAGATTTGCCCTTTAGCAATAACACGACCTAATGTAAGATGAACAGGAAAAGATCGAGGGGCACAAAAACGAATATATTTTTCGTCTTTCCTCTGATCCAATTTGGTATATTCCTCCATTTGAATTAATTCAAGATAAGTATCCGATCCTATATTCTTATTTATCGTATAAGTTTTTCCCGTAGGAACTAACGATCCTTCTTGATACCTTTTTTCTAGTTCATCGTTTTCGTTCTCTGATACTGCATATTGAGGATAACTTCCATAATTTACATTTAGAACTCCTAAATCATCCCTATATCCTTTTTTTAAAACTTCTTCCATTCCTACAAAAGGTAAAAGAAGAGGTCTTATGGCAGGAATTTTATTTTGAGGAAATTCGTTAAATGCATAAGCCCAAGTATCGGAAATATAGATAGGCTCGCAAACGGAGGAAGAAAAACGATAAATGGTACTGGTCCAATACTTGGTTGTTCTATCATTGTAATTACCCACAGATCCCCCTGTCAAAGCAACTAAATCGGTTCCAGAACAAAAGGCTCCATGTTTCTCTATAATCGATAATTTATTGAGCATAATTTGGTCATCACTAGGTAAAGTAAGATGATAACAATTCATTTTAGATTCCCCCTAAAACTTCCTTTATTCTAACATAAGCCTTCTTTTTGCGCAAGAAAAAAGGACTCATCATTTAGTCCTCTTCTCTTACATTAAAGGCCATACCTAATACAAAAATATAGGCTAATAGGTAAACCCAAAACATAAGAATCAAAATATTAGCAATACTTCCATAAAAGACATCGTAATTCATAAACATATCCACATAGATGGAGTAAATTTCTGTTGCAATCAACCATCCAAAAGAGGCCACTAAAGCACCCGGTGTCATCTCTTTTGCTTTTACCTTTCCATCAGGCGCTAGGAAATAAAGGGCTTTGATTAAAAGATAAATCAAGAAGAGCGATAAAGGGTATTTTAAAAAATGATAAACCGTTAGAACAAAGGAATTAATTTTGGCATTGGATATAAAGAGTAAAATGGAGTTTACGATTTGATCTCCAAAAGCGGGTACCAATAAGACAAAAACCAACAAGAGTACTAAGATAATGGTCATAAGCAAGGCTTTAGCTCTTGAAAGTAAGTAATTTTTATCTTCGAAATGGTAGATACTATTCGAAGCAATAATCATGGAATGAGTCCCATTGGAAGCAAGAAGTAAAGCAGACGCATAGAAAATTATCATGTTCACTCCTACTTCTTTAGCGGTTAGAATAGGTAAAATCATATCGACCACTTGGGAAGGAATGACTTTCGACAGAGTCACTTCTAACTCTGCTAGAGGAATCTGAAACTGTCCTGCAATAGAACCAATAATAGCAACTAATGGAATTATCGATAAGACAAAGAAAAAGGCGAGTTGTCCTGGAAGAATGCGCATCTCAGGTCTTAAAATCGTCTTTACTACTTTCTCTATAAAACGCTGGATACGCTTCTTCAAGGTCTCATCCTTCTTTCTATTTTTCTTCTTTGTGCTCTCTCATAGCAAGGGTTGCTTCGTTAATCGCATCATCAATTAATTTGATATCATCGGTAATCATACTATAACCAATCGCAGCCCCAAATCCATGTGGTAATTCTTTTAATTCTTTGGTTAGCTTTTTCGTATAAGTAATTACTTGTTGTTCACTATAACCTACTAAATAAATTAAGAACTCATTTCCATCGGTTCTAATGATCTCACTATTTTCAAGTTGGGTATTTACTAAGATACCAGCAGCCTTGATAATGAGTTCATCTCCTGCTTCATGTCCATAATTATCGTTTACGTATTTAACGTTATTCAAATCAATAATCACAATCGATTGAGGATATACCTGGTTTTCATCCCAAGAAGCAATATTTAAGTTCAAATAATTACGGTTCTTAAGAGAGGTCAACATATCGGTATATTTTCTACGATCTTCTTTACGTACTTCTTTAACTTTCTTTTTCTTCTTTAAGAATAAGTATAAAGCAAGGAGTACTAGTAAAGGTAATAGAATTGCTCCTAAGACAATGAAGTATAACTGTTCAAACGTCGTACGTTCTAACAAGGTCTTATTTAAGTTATTAAGTCCCGTATTACGGTAGTTATAGTAAGAATTCGTATTAATGATGTGGTTAAACAATTGATAGAAGGTATCGTCTTCGGTCTTTACCATAAACTTGTAATCGTTTGTCATATAGTTTTCATATAACACTTCGTAATCTTTGAAAATCGTATTGCGGTTATACAAATAAATTTCACGATCTACCACGATTAAATTGTCGTTTGATGTTAATTCATTGATGGATGTAAATTCTTGGATATTTGCTCTACTATTGTCTTTAAAGTAATTAAACAATGCATCGTTTTTGATCATGTTGATTTTACTTCCTTTAAGACTTTCAAAAGAAGTAACGGTTTTTTCAAATGCTGTCTTTCCTAATACTACGTATTTTTCAATAAATGGTGATATGGTCTCGGTATAATGATCATTCGATGAATTATCATAATTGAAGTAGATATCTACTTCTCCTTGACTAATGGCATTCTTTAGCTTTTCCATAGAATCATACTTACGATATGTAAATTCAATTCCAGTAAGTCTTGCCATACGTTCGATGTATTCACCAGCAATTCCTTCTACTTTGTTATCAATGGATACTTCGTATGGAGCATTTTCTACATATCCATAAATATAGTTTTTAGAAATTAGATCGGCTCTTGTTTTATCGTTGATGTTGTTTTGCTCAATATAGTAATTTAAATACGCTTTGTTGTAGGCACTTACATAATAATTCTTTTTCCAGCGATCAAAGTATTTCGATAAAATTTCGTTTAATCTTGCATCTTCTTCTTTATCGCTTAAAGAAAGTACAATCTTTTTACTTAATTCAGTAAAAGAATAATTAATCTTATAACCGGTCGTTTTGATGGTTTCTTCTAAGTAGGTGATCTTTGGCATAATCATCATGTCAATGGTTCCATTTTCAAGAGATGCACGCATCGCATCCATGGTATCATACGATTCAAGGGTAAGATTACTGGCTGTTTTTAAGTAGTAACTAACTTCGGCATAATCACTTGTTAAAACACCAATGGTCTTGCTCTTGATATCGGAAATTGTATTGATTTTAGTATTGGTTTTAGAAACCAGAACATAATAATCTTCCGCAATTAAAATATCCTTATTTGTTAGAGTATCTTCATTGTTTAAAAGACGAATCCGATAACCATTACTTTGGGTAGAACTAGTGCTAAGATAAGGAAGTTTATTAAACTCTAAGCCTGTTGCACTTTCAAAATCGGCTAGGAATTGGAAAAGCACTCCACTTCCATTTATTCCAAATAAAGGTAAGTCATTGATAATTTCAAAATCGACCTTGGTACTCGAATGTTCTTCTAACCATCTTTTTTCGGTAACATTTAAACTCGTTTCACTATCTTCGTAGTTAAAATAGTAAAAGACCCCTACAAAAGTAGCTAAGGCAATTAGAATCGGGATGATAATAAATAATTTCTTTTTCATTATTCAGTCACCCTATCTTTAGTCCATACGAACTCACTACTGGTTTTATGTTTAGAAGCAATCACAGGAAAGTCTGTTTTTTCTTTATCTTCTTTACTGACAATGAGTTGAAAATCATAGAAAGATTTTTGATCATCCGTAAATTCATCTAAAACTAATTTCCCTAACGATTTTGCTTGATCGGTCGTGGCATCATTTGAAACAGTTACTGAAACTTTGACTAAAAGACATTTCTCATCGGTTGAAACACTACTAACAAATTTTTGATTTTCTAGACTTTCTTTTACTTTTTGATACGTTTCACTAGCAATGGGATGAAGATCCTTACCCTCATCTCTTCCATAGCAAATATCACTTTCATTATTGGTTACTAATAAGGAATAGGCAAAATGACCTGCCACCACTAAAATAATAAAAACAAGGATAGCAGCAAGCGTCATTTTATATTGTTTAATAAATTTCATTCTTCCACCTCTTTATTGTAGTTCTATTATACAATAAGTTTCAGGGTTATGCAATTCTTACTTGGTTAACTCTTCGATCAAGAGTTTATTCACTAAGACGGGATTGGCTCCCCCTTTTGTTTCTTTCATAATTTGTCCCATCAAGTATTTTAGAGCACGTTCTTTTCCAGCATGGTAATCATCAACACTAGCCTGGTTTTCAAGAAGTACTTTCTTAACGACTTGGTTAAGACTATCAGTATCGTTTACTTGAGTAATACCATGATTTTTAATAACTTCATCAATGGATAAATCCGTTTCAAGTAAATCGTTAAAAATCTCTTTTAAGATTTTGCTTGTGAGACTTCCTTCTTCAAGACGTTTAACGACATCCGTTAATTTTTTCATCGATAACTTGGTATTCGTAATCTTTTTTCTATTCTTATTCAAATATGCAAGGGTATCTCCTAATAGAATATTACTCGCAAGGACTAAATTTAATTCCTCGGGAGCCGTTAATAAAAAGTCACTTAGATCTCTATTTTGAATTAACTTGTTACTATTGATTTCACTAACACCTTTTTCATGGTATTTTTTCCTTCGTTCATTGGGTAGAACGGGAATTTCTTTTTTAACGCTTTCGATTTCTTCATTGGTAAGAACCAGCATTGGAATATCTGGTTCAGGAAAGTAACGGTAATCGTTTCCTGTCTCCTTGACACGCATAAGAATGGTCTTTTGTGCTTTTTCATCGAATCTTCTGGTTTCTTCTTGAATCGTTCCACCCTGTTCATACACAACAATTTGATGTTCTACTTCTTTTTCGATGGCAAGACCGATCGCCGAAATAGAACCAATATTTTTTATCTCCGTACGTGTTCCTAATTTTTCCGTTTTACTTACCGATACGTTAACATCACACCGCATACTTCCTTCTTCCATTTTACAATCGGAAATATCGGCATAAAGAAGAAGTTCTCTCAATTTTTCTACATAAGCCATGGCTTCATAAGGACTATTCATATCGGGTTCAGTTACAATTTCAATTAGTGGAACACCGGCCCTATTAAAGTCTAAAAGTGATGAAGTAGCACTATGTGCACTCTTAGCGGTATCTTCCTCAATATGAATATCGTGGATTCCTATTTTCTTAGGTTTTCCATCCACTTCAATTTCCACATAACCATGAATGCCTATTGGCGTTCTTGCCTGTGTAATTTGGTAACCTTTTGGTAAATCGGGATAAAAATAGTTCTTACGATCAAAATACATCTGTTGATTGATCTCGCAATTTAAGACTAAGGCAGCGCGTAAAGCTAAAAGAATTGCTCCTCTATTTAAAATAGGAAGGGTACCAGGGTATCCTAAATCGATAGCGGTAATATTACTGTTTGCCGTATTTCCATAGCCGTTTGTACCATGAGAAAACATTTTAGTATTCGTCTTTAATTCGCAGTGAATTTCGATTCCTACCGTTGTTTTATAGTCCATACTACTCTTCTCCTTTCGGATCTAGCTTTAAGTTTAACTCTTTCTCTAAGAAAGACGCAAACTGATACATTCTTGCTTCATCAAAGGCTTTTCCAATGATGTGAAGACCTATAGGCATATGCTCCCTACTAAAACCAATCGGAAGATTGAGTCCAGGAAGTCCTGCCATATTGACGGGAATAACTAAAACATCATCCAAGAAAGAGCGCATAGGGTCATCGGTATCTTGTGCTAAATCATAGGCGGTAGTACACGTGGTAGGACCAATAATAAAGTCGTACTTTTCAAAACATTTTTCAAAACTTTTCTTCATGTCGTCTCTAATTTGCATCGCTTTATCATAATAAACTTTAGCATTTTCTCCACTTAAAAGATAACTTCCTACCATGATTCTTCGTTTAACTTCGTCGCCAAAGCCTTCTTCACGGGTTCTTAAATACAATTCTTCGACTTCTTTGGCGTCATCTACACTATGGCCGTAACGAACCCCATCGAAACGCGCTAAGTTACTGCTTGCTTCGCCCATGGCAATAATCTGATACAAAGTAACTGCATTCTCGATATAGTCGATATCAACTCTTTCTACGGTAACACCTAATTTTTGTAATAATGAAACAGTCTCTTCGATTTTTTCTTTGATACTAGGCGACACTACATCACTCATAAAATAATTGGGAAGAGCTACTTTCATACCTTTGATATCTTGTCCAATAAACCTAGTGTAATCTTCTATTTCATGATAAGAAGAAGTTAAATCATGGTCATCTTGTCCCTCGATTACATTTAATAATAAGGCATTCTCATATACATTTCTACTCATTGGACCAATGGCATCTAGACTTGATCCAAAAGCAACTAGTCCATAACGTGATACTCTTCCATAGGTTGGCTTCATTCCAACAAGTCCACAGTAAGAAGCGGGTTGTCTAATACTTCCTCCTGTATCGGTTCCAAGAGCAAGTGGCACCATTCTTGAAGCAACAGAAGCTGCACTTCCCCCTGAAGAACCTCCAGTAATTTTAGTTTTATTCCAAGGATTTTTAGGGGCACCAAAATAACTGGTTCTAGAAGTAGACCCCATGGCAAACTCATCCATGTTGGTCTTTCCGATAATAATTAAATGTTTTTCTTTTAATTTAGAAACTACGGTCGCATCATAAATAGGAATAAAGTTATCTAAGATGTGAGAGGCACAAGTAGTTCTTAAATCCTTAGTTAAAATATTATCTTTAACGGCAACTGGAATTCCAAAAAGAACATTATCTACTTCCATTCCTTCCAAAGCTTTTGCTTCTTTAATGGCTTCTTCTTTATTTAAGGTAATAAACGCATTGATTTCAGGATCTTTTTCAATTCTTCTAAAAGCTTCTTCTACTAGCATCAAAGGAGTTACTTTACCTTCTTTTAAAAGCGTATTAAGTTCTAAAATACTTAAATCTAAATAATTACTCATGAATCATCACCGGCACTTCTATAAAATTCCCCTTGGTATGAGGTGCATTCTTTTTAACGTCTTGGAATGTAATTTCTTCTTGTGTTTCATCTTTCGTAGGTTTTGCTTCATGATCTACTGGTGCAATTAAAAAATCTTCATCGTAATTTTTAACCTCTTTAATTTTATCAATTTCATCTAATAATTTTTTTAATTGGTATTGGTACTTTTCTAAAGTCTTTTCATCTGATATTTGAATACGTGCTAAACGTGCTACGTGTAATACTTCTTCACGACTTAATTTATTCTCCATTTTATCCCTTCTTTCAAGACGTATTTACTATTATAACATAACTTCTTCTACATTATAACAAATTTTATGTTCTTTTGAAACTGCTTTTAAAAAGAAAGAAAAAAAGGCCTAAAAGGTCTTGCACTATAAAACATAAGTTTGATATAATTGTATTAGGGAATATCAGTAGTTGAGTGTCTACCTCCAATCTTTATAGAAAGACTAGAGAAAAATAGGATAAAAATCAAAAATTGAAAATAATTTATAAGGTTTTGTATATAAAATACTTGACTTTATTATGGGAGGAGGTTTGATATAGTGAAAACTAAGACTTTTATTTTAAAAGTTCTCAAGTTCATTACTATCATTTTATTTCTCCTTATCATGATGATAGTAGTTATAAAAAAATGACACTCATTCGCTAGAATAAGTGCCTAAACAAATTTATTTTGGGTAGACATTCAACATGACGAAACTGAATGTTCCCCTTTTTATTTTATGCAAGTTTTCTTGCTAAATACATCTTATCATAAAAGGTACTAAATAGCAAGCAAATACTCTTCTTTAACTAATCAGTATTTCAAAAAAATAACATAAATTTTATAACAAATAGGCTTGTAAATCAAAACAACAGTTTGGTATAATTGTATTAGGGAAACTTAACAGTTGGGTGCTTGCCTACTTCTTACATAGGAAGGAGGCTGATAGTTATGTATAAGAAAGATTTTTTAATTTTTTCTTTAATTACTATTATTTTTTTACTTATTGGTCTACTTTTCACGATTGTAAAATAGCGATATATAGCAAAAGAAAAGCACTCAATTTACTTTCGTAGATCGAGTGCCAACCAAATTAATGGCGAGTACTCAACATCGCAAAGTTAAGTATTCCCTTTTTTATTTTATGCAAGATTCCTTGCTAAATACATTCTATCATAAAAGATATGAAATAGCAAGAAAATCCCTTACTTTTGATAGATTACCATAGCTGAAAAACAATAGATTTGATCTTCTCCAAACATAGAACAAGAAACATCAAACTTAATATCTACCACCTCAATCGTGTTGTTCTCACTCAAAAAATCATTAATTGCTTTCTCTAAATCTTTTTCATGGGCTTCATCAAACAACTTCACTTTCATATTTATCACCAAGATTAAGATAGCAAATAAAATATAAAAAATTTGTCAAAAAAAGAGGATATCCTTTTATTCACAAGAATATCCCATTTCTTCAAAGGCTTTTCTTACTTCTGCCTCGTTTTCATCTTTTAAAACACCTATTTTTTGACCATCTTCTTTACTTAATAAAGAGAAATCAATATGAAGAAAAAAAGAAGTCTTTTCATTAGTCGTTTCAATTTCTACAAAAGATCCTTTTTCTATTCCTAAATCATAAGGTTTTAAAAGCGTAGTTAACTCATCAACAGTATCTCTGTCGTTTGTATTTAGCGAAGTAGAAAGATCTATATTTTTAATCTTATTATCTAGAAAAGATAAAACAGCATCTTGCTCCACTACTGGGTTTTCATCATTCAATAGATATTTACAAGTGAGTAGTTTCTCTTCTTGTTTTCCACATCCTGTTAAAAGGATAAGTAAAAGAAACAAAAGCAGGCTACATTTTTTCAAATAAGACACCTCTATTCTTTTATTTAACAACAATATTGACAATACGTCCTTTGATGACGATCATTTTAACAATTTCTTTTCCTTCGGTATGACGTTTTACATTTTCTTCACTCATAGCTTTTTCTTTGATGACATCCTCACTATCATCGACATGAACTTTAATCGTGGCTCTTACTTTTCCGTTGACTTGAACTGCAATTTCTTTTTCATCTTCAACCAATTTAGATGCATCATAAGTTGGCCAGGTGCTATAAGTAATGGTATCTTCATGATTTAAGAAAGTTGCCCATATTTCTTCGGTAATATGCGGTGCTACTGGGTTAAGTAATTGAACAAAGCCATCCGCATAGCACCTAGGGAATTTGTTCTCTTTATAAATCGCATTAACAAAGACCATTAATTGACTGATCGCCGTATTGAAACTTAACTGTTCGTAGTCTTCCGTTACTTTCTTTACGGTCTCATGATAAACTTTTTCGATGGACGGAATATTTTCATCTACAAACGGAATCGTTTCAAACATACGCCATACACGGTCGATAAAACGTTTACTTCCTTCAATTCCAAATGGATCCCATGGTTTGCTTGCAGAAAGAGGTCCCATGAACATTTCGTACATACGAAGCGCATCAGCTCCATAGTTTTGAACCATTTCATCCGGATTAACAACGTTACCGCGAGACTTACTCATCTTTTCTCCATTCGAACCTAGAATCATTCCTTGATGGAACAATTTTTGGAAAGGTTCTTTGGTAGGAACGACACCACAATCGTACAACACTTTATGCCAGAATCTTGCATATAACAAGTGAAGTACGGCATGCTCTGCTCCTCCTACATACAAGTCTACTGGTAACCAGTGTTCAAGTAATTTAGGATCGGCAATCATATCGTCATTATGGGGATCAATATATCTTAAGTAATACCAACAAGAGCCTGCCCATTGAGGCATAGTGTTGGTTTCTCTTGTTCCTTTAACACCATCGATTTCAACATTTAAGAAGTCAGGGCAATGTGAAAGTGGACTTTCTCCTGTAGCACTTGGTTGATAGTTGTCGGTGGCAGGAAGTTCAAGTGGAAGTTCTTCTACATCTACGGTGCGCATCGTGCCATCTTCCATGTGAATAATTGGAATGGGTTCTCCCCAATAACGTTGTCTTGAAAAAAGCCAGTCACGTAACTTATATTGAATTTTTGCTTCTCCTACTTTATGTTCTTCCAACCATTTAATCATCGTGTTGATAGCTTCTTCTTTTGACAAACCATCAAGGAAGGAAGAATTGATGTGCTTTCCGTCTCCTACATAGGCTTCTTTGGTGATATCTCCACCATCAATGACTGGAATAATAGGTAAATCAAACTTTTTAGCAAATTCATAGTCTCTTTCATCGTGTGCCGGAACTGCCATGATGGCTCCTGTTCCATAACTTGCTAAAACATAATCTGAAATCCAAATTGGAATTTTGTTTCCATTTACCGGATTAATGGCATAAGCTCCTGTAAAGACACCCGTCTTTTCTTTATTTAATTCGGTACGTTCCAAATCACTCTTAGAAGCACATACCTTCTTATATTCTTCGACTTCTTTTTGATGATCTTTAGTCGTAATTGCATCGATAAATGGATGCTCTGGTGATAAAACGCAGTAGGTAGCACCAAACAAGGTATCACATCTTGTGGTAAACACGGTAAACTCTTTATCATAGCCATCGACTTTGAAGCGTACATTGGCACCTGTACTCTTACCAATCCAGTTCTTTTGCATTTCTTTCGTTGAAGCTGGCCAATCAACAAGATCCAAATCCTCTAGTAATCGTTCGGCATAATCAGTAATTTTAAGTACCCATTGGCGCATAGGTCGACGAATAACCGGATATCCTCCACGTTCGCTTTTTCCATTAATCACTTCTTCGTTTGCTAAAACAGTACCAAGTTCAGGACACCAGTTTACTGGAATCTCATCTACATAGGCAAGACCCTTTTCATAAAGTTTCAAGAAAATCCATTGAGTCCACTTATAATACTTTGGATCGGTCGTTGCTATTTCTCTATCCCAATCGTACGATAAACCAAGGGATTTAATCTGTTTTTTAAACGTCTCAATATTGCGTGCAGTAAACTCTTTAGGATGATTTCCGGTCGTAATGGCATATTGTTCTGCAGGTAGACCAAATGCATCCCAGCCCATTGGATGAAGTACATTGTATCCTTGCATTCTCTTCATACGCGATACAATATCGGTTGCGGTATATCCTTCGGGATGACCTACATGAAGTCCTTGTCCTGAAGGATAAGGAAACATATCCAAAATATAATATTTTGGACGTGAAAAATCCCAAATATCCGTCTTAAACGTTTTATTCTCTTCCCAATACTGCTGCCACTTTGTTTCTACTTTTTTAAAATTATACATCTTTCTTCTTTCCTTTCTCTACTTTTTTAAAATACGTTCCTACTAGATGGAATGAAATTAGTATGAGCACGATGGCTAAAACAAAACTTACTAACAATTGTAAAATGAATCCGTCGATAAAACTTACGATTGTTAACAACAATGCAATATCAAAACTCGATACCAATGCTATTACATATAAGAACTTCTTATAGGATATTTTGGTTAAATCGATTTTATATCTTAAAACCAAATACTCTACTTCCACCGGTAAATCTCTACTAGTCTCTTTCTTTTTTCTTCTTTTTAAAACCTTTCTTGGCTTCTTTGGTTTATCTTTATTGAGTTCCTTTCGAATCAGTCTAAAATAATACAGCAAGAATGCAATCAAGAATACGCCTATAAATAAGATTACTTCTTCCATAAATCCTCCTTATAAATAAAAAACGCCCTTATTAACATAAGGACGAAATTTTTCCGTGGTACCACCTTAATTCTTAGGTATCTAAGCGCTTTATCTCGTAACGTGAGCATACGTTCCTATCTTTCTAAAAGACAAGTTCCAAGCTTCTTTTTATCTAGTTTCCACCTACCACTAGCTCTCTATTTAAAAATCCACTTGTACTACTTCTTTTGATAAGAATTTCAAGATTTCATGTATTAGTATATTAAATTTCTCCAATATATTCAAGTAATTTTAAAAATAATTGCATGTATTCTTTTGTAAGTTTCTGTCTTTTAAGTTTTCTAATTTCAATCCGTTTTTTCTTAATTGGTAACTCAGAAAACATAATCGAAGAGATTTTTTCCTTTAAATAGGTATTGATCTGTAAGTCCATCAAGATACTATCAATATCATCATTAATTACACGAACGGCATCGATTTCGATATCTTTTCCACGGCAGTTAATGGTAAGTTGTCCGACACTGGGAACTTTACTTACCTCTACCACAAAGTCATTTTGTTCAATGTAACTTTTGGTAGGAATGCTCGTACTATTGAAGTAGGCCACAATGGAATCAGCTTCTTTGGTGTTACGGAAACGAATCTTGTAATCTCGATATTGAGGCACTAATCCGCTCTTTCCTTGAAGTGAACGAATAATCACAGTGTAGTTACTAGGTAAATAGTTATAATCTATTTGCGTCGTTAAAAAGTAACCATCTTTATAAAGAGACGTTACTCCATCATCTTCATACAAGTTATAAGTATTGTTCTTTCCCGGGAATACATGAATTTCCATTTCAGTAGGATTTCCTGTATTATTTTGATTGCTCTTATTTGATAATGGAATAATACTTCCTCCACGAACAAACACCGGATAATCTTCATCACGGAAGAAAGAAACTTGTTTCTTATTTCCAGGGAATTTTTTCCCTGTCTTAAAGTCATACCAAATACCTTCTGGAACATAGAAGCGATGAATGGTACGGTTCATAACCAAATCTTTTTTCGAAAGAATGGGCGCAATCATCATTTCGTCCCCAAAGTAGTATTGATTCCTGTAATCTTCATCATCATAGATCCATGGAACCGAATAATATAAAGGTTCAATTAATGGTTTTCCGGTCATAGAATAGGCATAACTTGCCGTATATAAATAAGGAATTAGGCGGTGTCTTAAACGTAAGTAATCATCCACGACCGTCATGGTTTTAATATCCCATCTCCAAGGCTCTCTTTTATAGTATTTTCCACGTGCGGAATGGAATCTTAAAATAGGACTAAATACCCCTAACTGGACATAACGAATATAAAGTTCAGGGTCCTCTATTCCACCATGGTTACCACCAATATCATGGCTCCACCATGAAACTCCTTGATTAGCAGCATTTTGATTTAAGATAGGAATTTTTCGTAAAGTATCCCAGGTTGCTTCTGTTTCTCCAGAATAAAGTACAGGATACCTATGAGGTGCAATTAAAGCAGGACGCCCTAAAAGCATTCCTCTTTTCGCATTGGTTCTTGCAAGATCTAAGAATTGATAATGGTTTAATAGCCATAAATCCGTCATACCTTTATCCACTTTATCATAATCGTTCCAAAAGAAATCGACCTTCTTAGCTTCTAAAGAATGTAAAAATAATTTCATGTACACATCCATACAAACGGGATTCTCTGGATCAAATGGAATAATCGTATCTTCCCCTGGCTTTAAATATTTAACCGCCTCGTTATATAAACTTTCAAACGGATAAATACCTTCGCTTGGATCCACTTGTAGGCCTACTCTTATATTATGTTCATGTAACATTTTAATCGTTTCTTCTGGATTCGGGAACAAAGTAGGATTAAAGGTAAATCCTGTTTTCACTTTTGTTCTATTTCCTTTTTTATCTTGTATTTCTCTTAAGTGCCAATCTTTATCTAAAAGCACCACCGATATAGGAATATCGTGATATTCAAAATTACGTACTAATTCTTCTAAAGAATCGTTGCTATATTCTGTATTTCTACTCCACCAGTTACCCAAGGCATATCTTGGAATAAAAGAAGGATTTCCCGTCAATTTAAAATAATCTTGTAACGCTAATTTAAAATCGTCTTTATATACAAATAAATAAATATCGATACCTGGATTATCTCTTTTCTTGAATGTTCCATCAGATTCAAACAATAGACTATTACTATCATCAAAAGAAGCAAAACCATCCAGTGAATAAAGTCCTCTATAAGGAACTCTATTTTTCTTAGATCCATCAAAAGAAGTAAATACGCCCTTTAAATTCCTTGCTTCGGGATGTCTATAGTACCAAGTCTTATCGGTATCTCGAATATTTACTTTCAAATTATTCATTGGGACTACTTTCCCAGCATCAAAACTCATCTCTTTTTGATATTCTAATTCCAAGTATTTGGTACGAATTACTAAAAACTTATTATCTTCTTTTACTTCGAAAGCAAAAGGAGGAAAATTACGAAAAAGAGCAAACTGACTAGGAGCATCATAAAAAATTCCCTTCGGATTATATTCCATACGAATAAGTCTTTCGGTTAAAATGGTAAAACGATATGTTTGTCCAGATATAACAGATTGTCCATTCGGATACGCATTCTTCATATCAAATTGAAATTGTTTACCTATATCGTACACAATATCACCCCATCTATTCTTACTCTATATTATCATATCATAAAAAGAAGAAGGTTACAATTATTCCAAAGAAATTTTCTCTTTTTGATTTTATTATATTTAAAATATGAAATCAAAAAAATACCTACAATAAAGTAGGTATCATTCAAGAATAAAATTTAATTATTTTTTTAAGAAAAGGATGCTACGCTCCTATAGGAGCAAGCACAAGGCGAAACGAGCGGTCGACGTTCGCATTGCCATGGGTGCCATAAAACCAGAACACTCCTGCAGTCGAGCTATAAGTACAGTTGCCGCCGCGTTGGAGCCACGGGGTCGAAGAGATTACAAATCCTTGTTCATCTCCATACCAGCCTGGAGTCTCTGATAAAGCATGTCCATAACATACTCCTTTATCGCATGCTGTTGCAGCTGCATCTCCGCTATATAAATCATAATATTTTTCGTCTGGAAATGCTCGTCCATTTTCTACTGAACCACTATTTAATACTCCATTGAATCCTGAATTATATTGAGTAGTTCCACCACTTCTTGGTTTACCAGTTCCATCATCTAATGCACCCATTACATACTCAATGGTTCCACCACTCATATCATATACTCCTGTTATATTTCCTGTCGTGGATGTTTTTAATCCGTTTGTTGAAGTATAATCTTCACTACATCTTGCAGCTCCTGTCCGAAATTGACTACAACTATTTATTAATACTTCCGTTTGATCTTTACCATATTTTCCATATTTGCTTTGAGATAAGTATACTACTGCTCCCCATTCACTATTCTTACTCATATGTGTATCATAACTGGTTTGACTATTAGAAAATCCGTAAACATTATTATTTGTTGTTTGCATCCTTCTACTTACTTCAAAAGCAGTTGATACTCGGATTCCTCTCCATGAAGTTACACTTGGTCTTATTTCTGGAGTATACGTTTCTATATCACATTCAGTATCTACCGAAAAATTTATTGCAGTACATTCTTCTTTACTGCTTGTTTCAAACTTTCCATACCAGAATCCAGTTAATTCATCACTTCCAAAAGTAAAAGCTGGATGCACTATATAATCATCGGTACTTACTGTATTACTAGTTCCATTGATAAAGTTGACTTTAATTTCCCCTGGATTTAGGTAGCATTCATAATTACCACTTACAATACTACTTGTGCAATTGCTTTTATATCCTCCAGCATTTTTTATACTTACATAATTGTATTCATATCTTGGAATCCATACCCACATCGTGTTGATGTCATCCATAAGTATGGGTGTCCCTGCTTCTGCTGTTTGATAACTCTCTCTTTTCTTAGTACTTACTCCATCATCATCTAATTTTACAGTTACCGCATTCGCCCATTCTTGATTATAGTAATTGTACCATTGTTTAGTGGTATTTGCTTTTACCCATGACTTTTGACTTTCATCATAAACAACCGGTATTAATCCTTCTACTAATTTAGGAGTATTGGGTTCTATCCTTTCATAAGTTTCCGTAATTTTACTTTCATTTTCCGCAACTACTAAAGTTTTATTGCTTAATCCACATCTTCCATAAAAAGTTATAGTCTCATCACTAGTTCCATTATTCTTTAATCTTAAAATGTATGTCTTTGTATTTCCTATTGCTAAACTTTCTACTTCTATTGCACTTTCATTACTACTTGCTGCTGAAACTTCTATATTGTTTCCACTATAAGTGATTGTAGAGTGAATATTCGTTAAACTTTGATTGGTTAAAGTGATTTCTATCTCTCTTTCTGCACCAGCTTTTAAAGTTATTTGATTGTTTGTTAAATCTTTGCTTTCAATAGGACAAGAAACGTTTCCTACCGCAATGTTAAGGGCACCTTTCTTTTCAATTTTTATGGTGAAAAGTGCATAACTAAAACTAATAATCCCTACAATCATTAAAGTTATTACTATGCTAAATAGAATTTTAACTTTATCTTTCAAATTAAAACACCTCTTTCTATAGTATTTACTTTCCTATTTTTACTTATAACATAAGTATAAAATTAGATATTCTATTCGTCAAGAGAGTTCTTTAAAGAGAAGATTAAAACGTGACAAATTGTTTCCACTTTTCTTCTAATGCTTTTCTTTCATTTTCCGATAAGGAATCTATTTCCTTGATTTCAACTTCTTCTCTATCAAATACTTTATAATCTGTTAATACTATGGCAATGTTACTTTCTAAAGATAAAGTATCTTTCAAAAAAGAGATTTTAATATTAAGATTACTGTTATTTAAATCATCTTTTTCCTTATCGATGATGAAGTCTACACTATAAGGCAAATCGTACCATGAAGAATCTAGATGAATTAATATTTCTTTATCTTGAACTTGAATAGTTCCAGATATATTTTGCCCATCGCTTTTATAACTACTAAAAGTATATTCGGTTTCTTTTACTAATTCATAACGGGTGTTATCTTGGTTATTTGTAAGTGAAAAAAGTTCTTTATTTTCTAGACTTTGATAACTAAACGTATAATTGTTTTTTTCTAACTCCATCAAAAGAATATGGTTCATGCCTTTAATATAAAGATTGATTTCTTCATCTTCTGATAGTCTTAATGTATATTTACGTACTCTTTCCTCTTTCCCATTTAATGAAAGCGTTATATCTTTTGTTGTACTCGATTCAAACTGTTTTCCTTCTTTTAAAGATTTTATGAGATTTGATATTTGTTCTTTATTCATGAAGAAATCTTGATTTATAGTTGTATGATAATATTCTTGATCGAGTTCAAAATAAAGATCTTTCTCTTGTTTCCATACATTAAAAGAAACAGGTTCTGCTTCAAAAAGATTTTCTAAAGATTTTGAAATGGTGGTGCTTATTTCCATCGTGGAATTTTCGTTTAAAAGAGCAAAATAAGGGCTATTTAAGTCTTCTACGATTTGGTTTATACTTTTGTTCATTTTAGAAAGATTGGTTATTAATAATTTACTAGGATCAGATAGAGCATAAATGACATAAAAGATCCCCATGCAGCCTATGATAGTGACTAAAACAATGATAACACCTAATAAGGGATTAGGTTTTACTTTGGTATTGTTCATAGCGTCTCCTATTTATCGATAAACATAACGTAGTATTCATCGAAGGTTAGATTATTTTCTTTCATGTAAGTGGCAATTTCTACTCCGACATAACGGAAGTGCCATGCTTCATAACTGTAACCCGTAATCTTTTCTTTTCCTTTAGGGTAACGTAATATAAAGCCATATTCGTGCGCATGTTCTGTTAACCATTTATATTCTTTGGTATTCGCAAACACACTGGTTTCACTTTGGGCAATATCGATAACAAGTCCTGTTTGATGTTCTGAAAAACCAGGGCGAGCTGCTATTTCATCGGCTCTTTTACTACCATATAATTTGACATAGTCGTTGTAGAGACTTTCTTGTTGTTGATACGTTCTATAGGAACTTCTTGCTCTCATCGTAAGTCCTTCTTTGGAAGCATCATCGACCATTTTAATAAAAGCTTCTTCAGCTACTCTAGACATATACTGATTTCCATTGATACAATAACTACTTGGAATTTCCACTAAGTCATCCGGTACATAGTTTTCACTTAATTTACGATATTTATTGGCTAATACATCGATAGAGAAATCATGAATCTCAATGGCATCTTCATAAAAATCACGGTCTAATCCAATATTGACCTGTACGACCGCATCTTGATCCATGGCTACGGTTTTTGCTTGGTATTCTTTATAACGATCTAGATAAGCTAATTTGGCATAGTCGTATTTTAAATACCGAAGCGTATTGGGTTGATAATCTTTTTCAAGAAAACTTGTTATATCTTCATCGTTTCCCGTTTTTAAAATAGCATCAATTTCTTCAACACTATAACCTTTGGCAAAGAGTTCATTAATATGTTTGGTAAATTGTTCTTGATCTTGATATGAAACTTGAGCATAGATATCGATGTTCTCTTTCTTAAAGTCTTTACTTGAAAGCGCTTTATCTAGTGCTTTATTGTCTTTATGTTTAGAGGCATAATCCTTTAGTCCTTGACTAAATATGACGTCTACTGCTTCTTTTGAATAACCATAGGACGCAATCTCATTTTTTTGGATTTGAACATAAGTAAAAGGCACCACAATTAAAAGAAGAAGAACACCTACTATTCCTAATAATTTCATTCCTTTTTTAGATAATTTTAATTTCTTTTTAACGGCCATAGCCCCACCTCTATTCTCTATTCGATTATAGCATAGATAAGAAATCTTTTTCAACAATAGGATCATTATTTGTTATAATGAAAGAGGTGAGATGTATGAATACTTTTCCTTATAGTGATAGCAATAAACGTTACCACACACTCGACTATTTTCATAAAAAGAAGTTTGCATCGAAAGTTTTTAAAGTCAGTTTGAATTTAGGTTTAACGTGTCCTAATCGGGATGGAACCAAAGGCGTTGGAGGATGTATCTATTGTTCTAATTTAAGTGGCGACTTTGCGGGGAACAAAGAAGAAGATTTAAAGACCCAATTTGAAAGTGTAAAAGAGGTACTTTTAAAGAAATGGCCTAATAGTCTTTATATTGCTTATTTTCAAGCAGGAACGAATACCTATGCACCACTTTCCTTTTTAAAAGAAAAGTTTGAGGAAGTTTTAACTTACGATAAAGTAGTAGGTCTTCATATTGCAACAAGACCTGATGCCATTAGTGAAGAGTGTATTTCCTATTTAAAAGAACTAAGTAAAAAAACCTATTTAGTCGTTGAACTAGGATTACAATCCATGCATGAAAAAACGGCTAAGTTTATTAACCGTGGACATGATCTTGCCTGTTTTGATTCCATGGTAAAACGCTTACGAAAAGAAAACATCAATGTCATTGTTCATATCATTAATGGACTTCCTTATGAGACTAAAGAAGATATGCTTGAGACGGTTAAGTACTTAAATACTTTGGATATTCAAGGCATTAAAATTCACATGCTCCATGTTTTAAAAAATACCCCTTTAGGGTTACTTTATCAGACCAAACCATTTCCCATTTTAACAAGAGAAGAATATGTTGATATTGTGGTAGATGAGTTACGACTACTCCGCCCTGAAATCGTCATTCACCGGATTACAGGAGATCCCAAAGAAGAAGATTTAATCGAACCGAAATGGCTTATTAAAAAGTTCGGTGTCTTAAATGAAATCGATAAAGAAATGGTCAAAAGAGATTGCTATCAAGGTGATAGGTTATAAATTAAAAGAAATCGGTCATACTATCCTGTAGGAGGATCCTATTTATGCCGATTTATTTATTATGTTTAGAAATCTTTTTTGCCAGAATCATCGATGTTTCTTTAGGTACTTTTCGTACGATTATTACGGTCAAAGGAAAATCTTTTTATGCTGCCATGATCGGTTTTTTTGAAGTCTTAGTTTGGTTTTTAGTTGTAAAAGAGGCCCTTAATACTACCGAGACGGGTATTTGGATTGGAATTAGTTATGCTTTAGGGTTTGCCGCTGGAACTTATATTGGAAGTGTGTTATCACAAAAACTCATTAAGGGAAAACTCTCCGTTCAGGTTATTACCAGTAGTCATAACGAAAAATTAATTGATGAAATACGCAACCAAGGTTATGCTGTATCCGTTATGGACATCGATGGAAAAAATAAAGAAGAAGATAAATATATGTTATTTATCGAAATCGACGATTATCGACTCGAAGAATTACAAAAAATCATTCGTAAAAATGATAAAAAAGCCTTTTTAGTCGTAAATGAGACCAAACTGGTACAAAATGGATATTTTGTAAAAAAATAAAAATCCTAGACGAAGCTAGGATTTCAAAACAACGTCACTAGAACTAGTGACATTATTATTTTATGTGGAAGAATAAAAATTATACCTTTCATTTTATTATTCTACTATTCTTTTTATAGAACTAATTTTAAAATCTACATTTTTTATAATACTTCTACAAAACTCACATCGATTTCCTACCACATTTGCTCCACAATTAGGACATTTTACCACATTTTCTTTTTCAAAATCTTTTCTAAAAGTGACCTCAAATTTCTCCGTCATTGGTTTTTCCCTATCTCCACTAATAAGATGTCCGTTGTGATCAAGAACATAGTTAATATAGGAAACTTCAATCATTAAAGAAGCCGTTTGTTTATATGAAGTACTATCTACTTCATATAAAGTGACCTTCTTTCTCTGAATATCGTTGATAATCCTTTTCCTTCCTACTTTTAAATCAAGACTAATACCCGTATAGTATTGATAAAAAAGCTGTTTAGTGCTAATCATCTTCATCATGTTATAATCTAAATTGTTATAAGCTTCT
The DNA here is from genome assembly GCA_947623935.1 of uncultured Bacilli bacterium. Lineage (GTDB taxonomy): Bacteria > Bacillota_I > Bacilli_A > RF39 > UBA660 > Faecenecus. Next base: position 26,785 of record CANQIE010000004.1, read on the forward strand.
TCAAACTTAACAAAAAGATCATAAAAGAAATCTTTCAGAGGATCTATATCCTCCGTATTAAAAATTGCTAACTTATTTTTGGATACATCTCTATAAACTTTTTTCTCTTTAGTATTATCACTCGCTCTATAATCTACGATATTGTTTTTAAAATATTTTCTACTATTTATTCTTCTAATTGTATTAGCAATAGCTCGACCGATGAACACCCAAAATAGTAAAGGGACTGTATCAAATACAATAAAAAAGATAAAACTCAAAAATACTTGTGTAAAATCCATTTTCTATTCACCCTCTTTCCTATTAAAATTTATCCTTTGTAATGGGGATTCACTAACGTTCTACGACAATAAGAACATTTTCCTGTTTTTTTAGATAAAATATTATCTGCTCCACAATAAGGGCAATGCACATAATTTGTATTTTTAGCTTTTTCTCTTTTGATTTTCATTTCCATATCATTTGCTTTTGATATTTCTGCATTTCTACTTTCAGTTTTATTTATATAATTTCTAATTTCACTATTAATTTTGTTACTTACTTTATTAAAGATTTTTCTAAAAATAAATGATAGTATTAAAAATATGATGCCAATAGAGATTAATAATTTACTAAACTTTATAAAATTTATATTATATAAGTCAGAAGTTAATATATTACTTAAATATGGAATTGTATCTGTTTTTATTTTTACAAGATCTAAGATGCTTGATAAAAATTTGGGAACAAGAAGAAGAATTCCTACTGAGAGAATAATTATGGGTGTAGAAATTTTTTTCCTATTACTATATACAAAATATCTTAAAATTAATAAACAAATACCTAAAAATGGAATGAAATAAAGAGTTACCAATATAATTGGAATACTGGCTAAAAGTTTTATAAAAAAATTTTCTTTCATTTTCCATTCCCCTATTATTTATTGAAATAGGCCAAATCATATTCTAATGATGGTGTTATTCTGATAGGTTGATTTGATTCTGTATAATATGAATTTGCCTTTGTAACACATTTATCTTTTTTACATTCAACATCTACATATCTTTTTTCACCAGGATAATTATTATCGTATACACCTATATAATAATAATTTGGATTTTCAATATCCTGTACTAAACTAATTGCATTAATAGCATGTAATCCACCACTATAACTTGATGAAATTACTAGAGGATCATGATCATCTAACCTTGCCTTTATTATGTTTATAAAACCTGATGCTCCAGTATATCCTGTTGTTTCTGTGCCTATAACATTTCTTAACCATAAAGTAAAATCAGTTGATGAAGAATAGGAAGCTGTTGAGTTTTGTTTTATAAAACTTGCATATATAGCATTAAACATTTGCTTATCATCATTGCTAAGAAAACTACTTTTTTGCATTTTATCTTCATTTAACAATAAATTTTCTGTTGTTTTATAATTTACTCCCCATTTTTCTATTTGTTCTTCTTTAGACAATCCAGACTTTTCTTCTTTTATATCATAAATTCCAGAATTTTCTATTTCTTTCTTATACTTATCATTAATAATAAATACATCATCTTTTAACACTCTAAAATCTGCTGGAACTTCTTCACCAAATATATCATATCCAAAAGTATATTTTAAAGCATTAGTTTTTAATTTATAATCATACAAATTACTATAATTTTTAAAATATGTATTAGATAAATCATATTCATAAGATCTACTACCACCAGATGTTAGAGAACCAACATTTAATGGCAATGCTTTTTTATAGTATAATTCTGCAAAGGTAGCCATTCCAAAACAATGTCCTTCAGCAGATAAGTTTGTTCCATAATTTCCAAATGAGAATCCATCACGATTTACTACGAAGCCACTATCGGCTACTAATATACCATCTACCTCACCATCATTATCAAGATCTACTAAATCATCATCTAATTCCGCTCCAATATTTTCAAATAATTCAGTTAAACCATTAACATTACTTGAAGAAAAAAACTTGCATCCTGTACTATTTGAAATATTTGATAATTCAGTATTATATGAACCTCCACCAAAACCTATTGAACATATTTTTACATCGCTAGAATTTGCTTTTTCAATTATTTTTTCAGTTTTACTATTCAATGATGAATCTTGCCCATCAGTTAATATAACGATAAACTTATTATCACTATCTTTAGAAAATTCTCCAATACCACTTGTTAATGCGTTCCCGATATTAGTACCTTCTGATTCAGTTATAAAATTACCATTCATTCCACTTAAAGTAGATTTAATTGAATCTGCATCTGTTCCTATTTTAGAAGCATTTGCATAGTCACTTCTAAACTCTGATAATCCCATTTGATAATTTTTTTGAGATAATCTTGATACTAGATCACTTGTTAATGTAAATCTTACTCCCGCTTCATCAAAGCCATCTAACTTAGATTCTCCAAATAATCCTCCTGAATACTCTTTTCCAGTTATTTCTTTATATTGAGCATTACTATACATACTCCAAGAATTATCAAGAATAAACAATATTTGAGTGGTCTCTTCTTCTTTTAATAATGACTCATCACCTACTACATAATTGGAAAAATGTTTTAATTTAGCTGTTAAAGTATTATTATCTTTATCAATAGTTGTTTCAACCTTCTCATATTTTGATTCTTTTTCATTGTAATAAAAGATAGATAAATTATCCTCATTTAGTCCATATTTTGATAATTCTTCATCTGTATATGAAATTGTAACTACTGCTTCATCAATACTTCCATCAGTATAGAATGTATATAAATTATCAATCATACCTTTTTTATTACTAATTTTAGTATTTGAATTTATCTCAGCTATTGTACTTGCAATATTTCCTTTACCAGAAACAGAAAGTTTTAAGCCATCTGTTGAATAATCATAAGCGAGTTCCCTCTCTCCATCTTTTTTTCCATCACCTTTGGAATCTGACTTTAACGGATCTAAACCTAATTCTATTTCATCATAATCATTTAATCCATCTCCATCTGTATCCTTTTTATTTGGATCAGTTTTGCTTGTATTAATTTCATAATCATCATCTAAACCATCCATATCACTATCAGATAATAATGGATTCGTTTTGTATTCTTTTTCTTGTTTATTTGTTAAATTATCTAAATCTAGATCTTGATCAGAATCTAAATCTATTTTATAGTCTAATGTAAGTTCTTTTTCTTTCATATCAAATGGTATAATTTGATATTCTTTACTTATTTTCTTTAACTTATAGGCAGCTGTTATTTTACATTTTCCAGTTGCTTCAGTTAAATCCCATTTTACTTCTAAACCATTGCTTTCAACATCACCACAAGTAGCAGCATATTTTATTTCATCAATTTTTGTATCATCGGAAAAATTTACACCTAATTTTATATTTGACTGTGTTACATAAGTTAATTTAGAATCAGAATAATTATCATTCCAACTTAACTTTTCAAATCCTATAAAATGACTATATAAAAATGCTCCAACACCAATTACTAAAACACAACAACATACAATTGTAATATGTTTTTTATGATTAGCAACAAAGTTTTTCATTTTATTAACTTTTGGCTTTATAAAATCTGAACTGTTTTTTGAAAATTTTTCTGTCATAGTAACATTTGTATTTAAACTTGTTTGTTGAATTGGTTGAACGTTATCTTGATTTTTCTCTTCTTGGTTAGGAACTGATAATTCTTTAGTATTTCTTCCACAAGAAGGGCAAAATTCTTCATTACCATTCAGTTTATTTCCACAATTTGGGCAAAACATAAATACACTCCTTTCCAAAAAAGGATAACTAAAGCAATAGTTATCCTCATTTAATATCTAGTTTTACTTTGCTTCAGCTGGAATTGTTATTGAACCAGAATTATTATAATTACTATAATTAATTTCAACTACTTCAGCAATTCCCATTATTTCCATTTCAAAATTCATTTTTTCTATATAATTAGAAGAATTAACAAGAATACTTATATTTATATCATTGTTTACAATTTTACTTGTATCAATACTAGAATCTGCTTGAGCCATTGCTGCTGCAAGTTTCTCACTTGATATTGTACCAGTATATAATGTATTACTTCCTTGTGATTCTTCTTTAATATCAAAAATATAATTATTTAAATTTAACCATGAATTCGTATTCGAACTTTTCACAGAAGTAGAAGTCCATTTACCATTTGAAGCATCATTACTATATGGAGAATATACCTTCGAATATGATTTTCCATTGCCATAGTCATAATATTCTTCTGTATTAACTCCATAAGTAGATGTTGAACAATACCCTATTTTATTCTTACGATCTTCCTTACAACTCATTGTTGTTGTTACATCCATAATTCCTGTTTTCGTAGTAATTTTTGCAGTATAACTAAAGTTATTTAAATTATTTAACATTACATCCTTTACTTTAGCTAGTTGACTATCATTATTAACTTTGTCTTTTGTAAAACTACACCCAGCAACTCCAATCAAAACTACCATTAAAATAAATAAATTAAATATGTGTTTCATATTAAATCTTATTTCCACACATGAAACATTGAATTGCTGTTTCATCTACTTGATTACCACAGTTTGGACAGAATTTTTTATTTACTGCACCATTTTGAACTGGTTGTTGCATTTGTGGTTGTGCTGGTTGTTGGCAGTTTTGTTGAGGATTAACATTTTGACTATTATATTCTTGATTAATATTAACTTGTGATTCAGTTGGTTTTTTATATATAATTGCATGAGCAACTAAACATATAATTCCTAACCATAATAAATAAAAGCCTAGTCCATTTTTTAAATATTCGCTATTAAAATCAAGTTTTATATTTAAGTAAATAACGAATCCCACTACTAATATTGTTGGTATTAAAGACATTTTAGGATTGGTTACATTTGCTATTCTTCTTCCAAGATTTGTTGTAAATAATTGTGGGATATATTTTTCAATAAAATCCTTAAATATAAATAATGCATTTGCTAGTGTTAAAACTACAATTACTTTACCTTCCCAATATCCCCATAAAGATATTGATTGGGAATGCCCTAGAAGAGAAAAAGTAAAATATGGTAACAGTGTTCCTAAAATGAGTGTAGTTATTCCTATTAATGCCAATAATCTTTTATGTCTTATAAATTCCATATTATTCCTCCTCTGAATATATTAATTTTAAATTCGTATTATAATAATTTTTCTTATTGTTTTCCTTAATTGTTATATAATTTGAATAAACATTTAAACTATTATCATCACTAGTCTTTAGTGTTCTTCCAGTAATAAGATTGTAAATAATTTTTTCATTTGTAGAAGAATCTTTGTAATAAATGAATGTGCTTGTTTCATCATCATAAATATATGAAGAATCAAATTCTGCAACAGTTTTTCCATTCTTTAAATCAACTATATAAGTTTTGTCATCTTTTCTTGCCATGACATAATTTTTTCCTTTAGATGTTAAATACTGATATAATAAACTTCCAAAATAATCAATACTATACCATTCACACGGTAAAATTTCTTCTTCACCTTTTACTAAACCATAACCATTGCCACAACTTTTTTTAGTCATTCCAGTTAAAGTTTCCCATTCATTTAAATTGATATTTACATCACTATTATTATTTGAAGGTTGAGATGATAAAATGTTACCTGTCTTAACATCTAAATAAGAATATCTATTACTATAATCTTTATCTTCATCACGAATTAGTACATATCCCGAAGAATAATAATTTAAATCTACATTTTTACTATTAGTTTGATAAGCTATTTCATTATTTTGAACGTACATTAAAGTTACGAATTCCCAAGGATCACGTTTAGAAACTTGAAATATATTATCATCTTCATCTAAAATATAATTTTCTGTATAATCATAAACTAATTTACCTGTATCACAATTAACAATTGCATATTTTTCGTTATCAACATTTGTAATACAATATCTTTCAGTTAATGTAGAATTTGTATCTGATGGAGTTATTGAAAAATAATCTTCCCCGGTTTGATACTTATAAGTATAAGTAACTTTACCAGATGTATCCATTATTCCTGCTGATTTTCGATCCACATCTTCCCAACTTAAATATCCGTATTTTTCATATTTAACTTTAACTTTGTCTGAAGATATTTTCTTTAACGAACTATTATATAATTGATCATTGATTATCCAAATATTATATTCAGAAACATATTTAATATCGGTAGAATATTCTGCTTGAGCTTTAGCATTTCCTTTTTTATCAATTAACTGATATATTTCACGATTTGTTCCTTCTATATTAACCGTAGTTTTTACCATAGCATAATTCCCTTGGAAATCTGTTGCTACTTCGTAAACTGGTTCTAAAACAAATTTACCATTTGAGTTAATATATCCATATTTATCATCTTTTTTTACTTTAATTAAGGCATCATCAAATATCACATTTATATCTGAATTTTTATTTTCAAAAAATTTATACCCCACAAATAAAACTATCGCTATTAATAATAAACCTCCAATAATAAACAATAATAATTTCTTTTTTGATTTGGTATTATTTATATTATTAGGTGTTGAATTATTTGGAAAATTATTATTTAACTGATTAACATTTTGATTGTTATAATTAACATTTGAACTATTGCTATAGTTCAAATTCATATTATTTTGTACATTCCCATTGTTTTGATTTAAGCTATCGCTATTATTCATAACTATTTAAATAAATCTAATATATTGTCTAATCCACCAGTTACAGAACTCATAAGTAATTTCATGTAAGCATAATATCCAGCAATAATAAGAATTCCGAAACATACTAAATTGAAATATATCTTTTTATCCTTTTCTAAGCTTAATTCATTATTCATAAATTCATACATAATTATTAGGGAATATACAAGACCAATAATTGTAAATACCATACTTAATGGACTCCAAATCATACCAAGAATTGGAGATAAAATCATTGCTCCACATACTGCTGGAATTACAGAAGTAGCTGATATGGATAATGATTTAATAAAACTTAATTGTTTTTTTACTACTAAACTTCCTAAGTAGAAGACAATAGTTATTGCTAGAATTATACCAGCATAGATTAAGAAGTTTTTACCAATAACTTCTAACCATTTTATATTTTTTAAATTATCCCATTGCCATGAATAAGTATATCCATCAGTCCAGCTATAACTTGCGACTCTTACAGTAGATAAAATTGTTTGAATTAAATTTGATAGTGTCATTACTACTGTAACAATCAAGGTTAATATGATAGAAGTCTTACCATTATTTAATTTGCCTTCCTCTTCTTTAAAGCATTGAAATGGTTTTATTAATATTGCAATTAAATACATAAGATAATTTAATGGTGATGTATTAATATTAACTGCTTGTGTTGTTTGAACATTATTTATTGGTTGTTGCATTTGTGGTTGTGCTGGTTGTTGGTAGTTTTGTTGTGAATTAACATTTTGGTTTAATTCATGCGCCTGATTTAAATTATCAGTATTTAAAGTATTACCACATTTAATACAAAATTTTGATTGTGGGTTATTATATGTACCACAGTTTGAACAATTCATTTTTTTTACTCCTTTCTCTGATTCGTACTATCCTTAATAACACTGGCTAAAGGATTTTGTTCCATTAAAGTATTCAACAACTGATTTCCTAAACTTTCTCCTTCAACATGAGTGTTATTTACACCGCTTATTTTAGGATTTGTAAGACCTTTTTCTGATTTTATAAATTGATCTACTTTTCTTAAATTAGAAATATTGGTTTTAGTTTCTGTCTCATAGGTATGGCGCGCATTTGTATTACGATAACGGGTAAACATGATGAAAAAGTAAATAAAACCAGCCAATAAAAACAACCAATTATACTTAAAATCGATAAAAATCATAGCTAAAACACCCAATAATTCTACAAGAATAGAAAGTCCTATCAAGAGTGGCATATGAATAGGGACACTTCCCATAGCCTCTTTAGTTCTCGCATTTACGGCTACATAATGTAATATTTTATTGTTACCATTGACTTGCAAATAACTGTATAACCAAACTGGTAAATAGGCTGCTTTCCATTGTTGCCCTTTTACATCTACTTGTTGATTACTCCAGGCAACACCTCTATCGTAAGTTTCTATAGTTTGATTGGCCGAAAATCGAGCTACATCTTTTGACTGTGTATCGACAATAGGTTTTAGCGCATCGACATTGACATCTCTTCGCTCAGAAGTATATCCTTTTAAATAATTAGAATTAAATCGAACACAATTTTCTAAATCAAAAGGCATAATCGCATTGATAACGTTGTTCGTTTTATTCGATGAAGTATTATTTAGTTTATCCGAACTAGATTCCACTGTTAATCCTTCAATAACTAAATCAAATTCTCGTTCTACATGATATAAATCTGCATCATAATAAACTCGAGTATTCTCTCCACTTCCCTGATAATAAGTTCTTGTTTGATGCTCTCCTGATCCTGATAAATTTACATGTGAATTTATATCGACCAACATGTAGGGCAAATAAACACCCATGATGTTTTCGGTAGTGAATTCTTTCTTAAATTTAGGATGAGCGAAAAACTTTCTTTTTCCGACAAATTTCGCAATTTCTTTCTTAGCATCCTCTTTAGAAATAGCAAAAGGAAGTACCACATCTGGAATTGCTCCATTTGGAATCTGCTGATTAATAGACAACGTATTTCTACACCAGTGACATCTAGCTTGTGTAGCCGAAGCAGTATCAATCACTACTTCAGCCCCACAACTTTCACACTTTAAAGTTATAATATTCGAAGTATCCTGAACAATATTTTGAGTTCCAGAAGCTAAAACAGTCCCTTGTAATTTATTTAAATCCGTTACCAAGCCTTCTACTTTTTGAGGTTCAAATTCATGGCGACAAAAATTACAACGTAGTTTACCAGTTTTAACGTTTAATGATATATCTGTAGCACCACATTTAGGGCATTTATCTTGTCCATTTTTGGCGCTTTCATCCGTTTGCAAAACAACGGTATCTTGTACCGTTGTAATGTTTTCATTTGTATTTTCATTATTTTGCATAAGCTATATTCCTAATAATTTATTTTTTACTTTATCATAATCTTCTTGAGAAATCGCTCCAGCATCAAGTAATTTTTTCATTTCCAACAATTTAGCAGTAGCATCTTCTCCACTAGGAGCGGCTGGACTAGCCTCATTTAATACTTCTGGCGCAGGTTGTGCTTGTGCTGCTGGAGTGGAAGCAACTTGAGGTTGAACTGGAGCAGCTGGAGCAGGTTGAGGTTGATTAAAGGCTTGATAACTAGAAGGGGTTACAGGTTGTTGAAGAGATGACATCATACCACCACTAGCATTCATTCCCATACCCATAAATGCCATAGCACTTCCACCACCATTATTACCAGCAGCTTCAATACCACGAGCAACTGATTGTTGCATGAAAGCGTTTCCTCTAGCACCAGATAAGGCATCGGCTTTTTGAACATCTTTCATCAAAGCCTTCGTATCTTCATCGTATTCAATTGATAAAATCGCTGTTTTGACAATTTCAAGTCCACGACCATTTTTCCAACCATATGCTTCTTCAACAGCTTGAGACATTGCTTGAGCAAGGCCTAATTGATCACTTTGAATTTTAGACATACGATTTCCCTTATCGGGATCGTTTGTATATTTTGCAAAAGCAGCAGATAAAGTACTTACTACTTCTGTATATAACTGATTTCCAGCATCGCTATCCATATCTGCAAAATCAAAATCAGGTCCTTCTGATTGTAAATAAGTCATAGGAACAAAATTCTTTACAAATAATAATGGGTCAACGATTTTTAAAGTATAGGTTCCACGCATAATAGCACCTACTTGTGTACCAAAGTAAGCGTCATCCCAATAAACTATATTTGAAGTCCCAAACTTATTATTTGGAATTTCTTTTAAATTAACATAGAATGCAGTCTGTTGGCTTCCAGGCATTCCTCCAAATTTGAAACGTTCCCAAGATTGTCCTATCGTAGATGCTAAAATGCCATCTCCTGAAAACATCGATTTTGAGTTAGGATCATCGGATGAGAAAATAAAACCGCCTGGTTCAGCAATAAAACCAGTTACAGCACCATCTTGTAAAGTGATAAGAGCCATACCTTCTGGAACCATAATCTTACTTCCATTGGTAATAATATTTTCAGATCCCTTTGTATTTTCTCCTCGATTTGCATTTGTACCATAAGGAACTGCTTTAGTAAGTGCAACCGTTTCTGAAACTCCTTGTTTTGGTCCATAGTAATCTTTCCATTGATCTGCAAAAGTACCTCCTAAGGCACCTGCAAAAGCTTTTATAAAGCCCATTAAAAAACACCTCTTTCTTTAGAATAGTTATCGCTACTCTTTATTTTTATAATATTATTATAAAACTACCCCCCCCCACGTCAACCCTTTGTTAATTTTTCACAAGAAAGATTTACGTAAAATTTTTATTTATGCAGTGGTAAACTTAAAGTAGACAACATGAGAGGGTATGTAGACAATTATTTACTTCATAAGTAAAAGACTGTTGAAAACAATTGATCAACAGTCTAAAACCCATTTTTACATCATTTTATTGATTGTTAACAAAATTATAAACTTTTAATAGACCATCTAAATTGTAGTCTACTACTTCCTGTTCTTTACCTTCTCTATATAGATGTAATTTATTTTGATTGTCCAAATAAACAAACTTCCCTATTTGTTTGTTACTTTCATCACCAAAATTAGGTCCAAAATAATAGAATAGTATTTCTTTAATGTCTTTAGCTTCTACGAAATTTAGATAATACGTATTATAATCTTCTCTAGTAAGGTATTTACTTTTATCTAGTTCTGCTATTGAAATGGAAGCATCTGATAGATAATAAACTTTATTTTCTTTTTCATAAAAGGCGCCAGATTTTGAATTTGAGTCAATAAATCTATCCACCTTTTCACTTATTTTAGTATTAACTTTAATATCCCCTGCTAATCCATTTAAAATGTCATTAATACCAAATAAGCCATAAAGTATATGATCAGAAGTTAATATATAAGGAAAATAAGAAACCTCTTTTACGTCATCCATAATTTTTATATAGGTATCTTGTTTTTCCGTTTTACCATAAAAAGTATTATTTTCATCTACATAGCCATTAAAATCATCTATAGAAATTACATATTTTGCCTTTATATTCATTTTTTCAAAATTCAGTTTGCGATTAAAACCACATGATGTTTCCTTTTTTGCAATCATATTATATGCATATACATTATTGTCCACATCTAAAAATAGGCCGCATCCATAACCACTAGTACTCATTTGTTTTATACTAGAAGCTAATTGAACATAATCTTTGTCCGTGGTTGTATAAATGGAAGTGTTAAAATCTTTAGGATATAAATAGACTTCATTATTATCCATTAAATAGAATCCATTTTGAACGACAACAGGAGTAAATGGAAGGTCATCTCGTTTATTAAAATTTTTTTGACCTATACCACATGAAAAATACCCTTGGTCCGTTGTGACAGAAACACGTTCAATCGTTCTTCCAAAATAAGTATCTACTTTGCAGAATAAGATATTGTTATCTATATCGGAGGGCTTGCCTTCCTCTTTTTTAGTGTTTGATTTTAATAATAATACTAATCCCAAAATCAACAACATAACAGATAAACTTATTAAAATAATTATTGTTTTATTTTTATTGTTCATTACCATAGAATTATCGGTTACTGGTTGAGTTGGTAATTCATAATTATTTATTTGATTATTCGGTTGATTTATAACTTGTGTCGTGACAGGTTGACTGTTCACATTACCAGCAGATGATATTGAGCTTAAAGGATATCCACATCCTGCACAAATAGTTGAATCTAGATTGTTTTCAAATCCACACTTTGGACATTTCATTTACTTTCCTACTTTCTATTTCTATTTTTTTATTGACCAACACTTACTGTTTCTGGTAAAGTGCTTCCACCATCGATTACAAATTCACTTCCGGTGATGTAACTAGATTCTTCACTCGCTAAAAAAGCAGCAAGTTCACCTAGTTCATTAATTTTTCCAAGGCGTCCTAAAGGAATCGCATCACTTATAGCATCGATGACACTACTAGGATCTTCTTTGTTGGTCATTTCAGCAATATTTTGAACCATAGGTGTTTTAATATAACCCGGAAGAATTGCATTAACATTGATGTGATAAGGTGCATATTCACGAGCTAAAGATTTTGTAAAACCAATTAAAGCCGCTTTTGAAGTAGCATATGCTACTTCTCCTGGATCTGCAACCATTGGTCCAGTTACAGACGATAAGTTGATAATCTTTCCATAATTATTTTCAACCATATAAGGAAGGATGGCTTTAGTTACATTCCAAGTACCAATAATATTGATATCAAAGTGATAGTCTCGTACTTCATCACTCATCGTAAGAAAAGGCTCTAATTTAGCAACACCTGCATTGTTTACTAAAATATCAATTCTTCCATAATTTTTAATGACATCATTTACGGATTCCTCTACTTTAGCTTTGTCGCGAATATCCACTAGATATCCTTTAATAGGATATCCTTTTTCTTTTAAGACTTCCTCGACTTCAAAAACACGTTCATTGTAATCTGCCACAATCACAGTTGCTCCATACTTCAAAAACATTTTAACAACACCTAAGCCATTTCCCATGGCTCCTCCGGTTACATAAGCAATTTTTCCATCTAATTTCATATTCTTCTCCTATAACATATTTTTCTTTCTTAAGATAAAGGTAATAACTACGGCTATCAGAATTGATATTAAGGTTAAATAGATTGCCGATAAAGGATTGGTTCCTAATGAACCAAAAGGTACATTCATTCCAAAGAACGAAAAAATCATGGTTGGAATCGATATCACAATAGTAATCGATGTTAAGAACTTCATCACATTATTTAAATTGTTCGAAATAACCGTCGCGAAAGCATCGGTCATACTGCTTAAAATCTCTCGGTACAAAGAAGCCATTTCAATTCCTTGTCTATTTTCAATAATCGCATCTTCTAACAAATCTATATCCTTTTCAAACAAAGGAATCATATTCCCTTTCGATAATTTTTCTAAAACCGCTTCGTTTTCTCTTAACGAAGTAGAAAAATAAACTAAACTTTTTTCAAGAGATAACATTTTGACTAAATCATGATTGGAAGTAGAAGAGAACATCATATCTTCGGCTTCTTCCATTGTCTTGTTAATCTCTTTTAAACAATTGATGTAATACGTTGAAACTTGATATAAAAGTTGAATGACAAAACGGCTTTTATGATCGGTATAAAATCCCTTTATTTTATCTTCTTGGAAATCTTTTATAAAAGTAAAATCTTGTTTCGATAGGGTTAAAACATATTGATTTCTAACTAAAAGAATTCCAATAGGATTTGTCTTTACTTGAGATGACCCATGTTTCATATAGTGCCTTGGTACATCGATAATCACTAACTGAGCATCTTCTTCTTCATCTAGACGTGGTTGTTCTTCTTCGTCTAGAATGGACGTTAGTAGTTGAGCATCAATCGTAAGTTTTTTTGAAATGGTCGTAATTTCTTCTAGAGTTGGATCGGTTAAATGAATCCAGGATCCTTCTTCGATTTTCTTTAATTCTTTTATTTTTTTATCGTTTTCTAACTTTTTATAAATCTGTATCATACCAAACACCTCGCATTCTAAAATTAGTATAAATCCAAAAAAAGATAAAAGCAATGCTTTTACCGGGTTATTATTTCTTTAAACATGTAAATTAAATTTATTTAGTTCGCCCCTTTTTACGTGTTAAATAATTTTTAGAAACGACAAACATATCCGCAACAGACAAAAGGTCTGCTAAGATAGCCATGACAATAAAAAGCATATTTTGCGAAAGAACAAATGTATAACGAAGTCCACTAATAATGGCAATTGACATAGGCCACATTTTAAGTTTTCCTAAAATGGTAGGACACATGGCATCTCCTTCTAAAAAGGCACTTTTAATTCCCTTTTTCCTTTTTTGTTTAAATTTTCCATCTTCTATTTTATCGATAATTGTAATACTTGCTACAAAAAGATCTCTTATTAAGGTAGGAGCAAGTAAAAGAATACTTTTTATTGGAAAAAGTCCTGTTAAAAATAAGGTTAAAGCAAGCCCCCAGTTAAAGATTTTATCGGCCACCGCATCGAGTGTTCCACCAAGTTCTGAAGAACAATTAAATTTTCTTGCAATAAAGCCATCAAGCGTATCGGTTAAGACAATTAAGGCTGCAAGCAAAGGAAGATGCCAAGGTGAAGTTATTCCACCAATCGATAAAGGTGTTAATCTTCTAGTTACCAAATAGAAAATAAGATAGATCGTTCCTAAAATGCGTCCTAACGTAATAATATTAGGAACCGTTAAAATATCTTTTTTAAAATCTTTCGTCGTTAATATTTCTCTTTTCATAAGGCTCCTTTCTTCTATTTTTTATCGTACGACTAGAATAAACTCATGTCAAGAAAAAAAGCCCTTTAGAAAGGCTGTTTACAAAAAAGTTACTCCAATATTTGAAGGGATTCTTTATCTTTATTCTTCTTAAAGACAGTAAGTTTTTCATTGCTATCCATAATAACCAAAAGAAGACTAGATAAATCATCGTACCCTTCGTTTTTTAAACGTGTGCGTAACCACTTTTCATCTTTCTCTAAAGCTTTCAAGTTCTTTTTCATCACATTTCCATCTATGACTAGATTCGCACATAAACCTTGATAGTTTGCTTTTATTTTGAGATCTTTTAAAGTCGCAGGTTGATATTTGCTTTTGAGTAAGAAACTAATTTTTCCATTTCCTTCCATTAAGGCATACTCCACTTGCGATAAATCAAAATAACCATTCACTCTAGCCTCTTGTAATAAATCATTAATATCGAGTTTAGCTACTTTCATATTCTTCATAATGATTTCCCCGTTTTGAATTAAAATCAAAGGACTTCCTATAAAGAAACGTCTAGCTTTGATACTTTTCATGGTGAGAATCGAAATCAAAAGGGCAATAACGGCATAAATAATGAGTGCAAAGACTCCTTCAAAAAAATTGATTTCTTCGTTTAACGTCATTTCAGCTGCAATAGAACCAATGGTAATACCTATGACGTAATCGAATAAGTTCATTTGTCCTACTTGTTTTCTTCCCATCATCTTGGTAAGAAGAAACAAAACAATGACCGAAACAATTCCTTTTCCTAAAATAAAAAGATAACCTTCCATACCATCACCTAAGGTTATCTTTCCCAAAATTCGTTTTTCTATACTAAAAGAGTCCTGTTATTTTGTCATTAACACAATCGATTTTTTCATAGTTAGGTACCTTTGGAAGACCAGGCATAGCTAAGATATCGCCTAATAAGAAAGTAATAAAACCTGCTCCTAAATAAGGAACAATATCAGTTACATGTAGAGTATAATCAGTGGGGTTACCTAACTTTTTAGGATCATCCGATAGAGAGTATTGCGTTTTAGAAACACATATTGGAAGTGTATTTTTATGAATGGAATTTAATAGAGCAATCTTTTGCTTGGCTTCTTCGCTATAGACAATCTCTTTAGCATGGAAAATTTCTTTGGCAAGTATTTCTAATTTCTTTGTAATATCAATATTATCTTCATAGAGATAAGTAAAGTTGGATTCTTCTTCTAAGGCATCTAGTACTTTAGTAGCTAGATCAAGAGATCCCTTTCCACCTTCTTTAAAACTATTGTTAATAGCAAAAGGAATATTTTTTTGAGCACAATAATTCTTTACTAATTCTATTTCTTCTAACGTATCTGTTTCATATTTATTGAGGGTTACTACTAAAGGTACTTTAAATTTTAACAAATTTTTTATATGGGCTTCTAGATTGCAAAGTCCTTTTTCGAGTGTATTTAAGTCTTCCTTCATCAAGTTTTCATCCAGACATCCACCATGAAGTTTAAGTGCTTTAATAGTAGCAATCAGCACCATAGCATCTGGTTTTAAGTTTCCTATACGACACTTGATATCACAAAACTTAGTAGCTCCCAAATCTGATCCAAAGCCTGCTTCTGTTACTACATAATCGGCAAGCTGAAGTCCCATGTTGGTTGCAATTAAGCTGTTGCAGCCATGAGCAATGTTCGCAAAAGGTCCTCCATGAATTAGAACCGGATTCCCTTCTAATGTTTGCACTAAATTGGGGTGAATCGCCTCTTTTAATAACGTAACCATTGCTCCACTAATGTGAAAATCTTTGGCATAGACCGGTTTTTTATCATAAGTATATCCTACTAAAATGGAATCAATTCTTCCTCTTAAATCTTCTAAGTCTTTAGCAAGGCAAAAAATCGTCATGATTTCACTGGCCGCGGTAATCGTAAAGTGTTCTTTTCTTTTTATTTCTTTGGCACTTGATAATCCAATTTCAATACTTCTTAAGGCACGATCGTTCATATCAAGGCACCGTGCAAATGTAATAGAATCAGGATCTAGATTCAAAGGATTTCCAAAATAAAGCGAATTATCAATTGCTGCACACAACAAGTTATTAGCTGACGTAATCGCATGAAAGTCTCCATTAAAATGAAGATTGATGTCTTCCATCGGTAGTACTTGACTATATCCTCCACCAGTTGCTCCTCCTTTAAGACCAAAGACAGGTCCTAGGGATGGTTCACGTAACACCGCCAAAGATTTTTTCCCAAGACGACATAAGGCATCATCTAAGCCAATGGTAACGGTTGTCTTTCCTTCTCCATATTTTGTAGGCGTTATCGCGGTTACCAAGATAAGTTTTCCCTTTTGGGTTTTCTCTATCTTATCTTTTACGACTTTTGCTTTGTACTTTCCATAAAGTGAAAGGTCATCTATCGTTAAGTCTATCTTTTTAGCAACTTCTACAATCTCTTCCATCTTACTATTTTGAGCAATTTCAATATCAGTCAAAAGTATCATCTCCTTTCTCTATTATACAATAGATGACTCTATTTTAAAAAAAATTTAAAAAATTTAAAATACTTAACTTTTTCATATTTCCTTTAAAAGCCGTTTCGAATTTTAAATTTTCTCCTTAAACGAAATCTTAAAAACCTTTTAAAATAAGGGTTTAAAATCTTAAAAAGGGCGATTTGCAATTAAAAAAAGAAGGCTTTATAGTAGGCGTTGTCCAAGCGCAAAATGGACAGAAAAGGAGAATTTATGAAAAAGAAATTAGTAGTAATATTGATTCTGTTTTTATCTTTTTTATTCCCAGAGATGGTAAATGCCACCACACATTTTCATAATGGTGAATATATTGATAAACTTTATGTTAAAAAAATAAAAGCAGATGGAACAGGCAGATTTCAACAAGCACTCTTTTTGCGAAGAGATGATGGACAATTTGCCTATTGTATTGAACCATGGGAAGAAATTGATGCTGGAACTTCCTATAATGAGGGAGTAGATGTTCACTCCCTGGACGATGCTACCTTAGAACAAATATCACTCATTGCCTATTATGGTTATCAATACAAAGATAGCAAGTATGACCACCGGGATGATAAGTGGTACTATTTTACACAAATACTCATTTGGAGAGAAATTGATAAAAGTTCTGAGTTCTATTTTACGGACACTTTGAATGGAAACAAAATTACCACCTACGACGATCAACTGAACGAAATATTAACTTTAGTGAAGAAGAATAAAAAGACTCCAGACTTCCAAGTTACGACCGTGAACTTAGGATATGGAGATGGATCTGATTTAATCGATATCAACTATGTATTATCCTATTATGAGATTACCCATTCTCCCACTAATGCCACGGCCACCATCGATGGCAATATGCTTCGTATTCGAAATACGCAAATAGGAAAAAGTACGATTACTATGCAAAGAAAGGATACCAAATACAGTACCGCCCCTTTGCTCTATCGGCACGATGTAAAACAAGACTTTTTAGTCGTAGGAAGTTTTAAACCTCAAGAAATTACAATCAACCTCAATGTGGTGGGAGGAGAAATCATCTTAAAGAAAGTGGATCAAGATACCCACCAAGGGACACCTCAAGGGGATGCTAGCCTTTTAGGAAGTATTTTTGAAATCTACGATAGTAAAAACCAACTCGTCCATCAAGTCACTTTAACCGACTCTACAGAAGTTTCCATTACCGGACTAAAGATGGGAAAATATAAAATCAAAGAAATCGAAGTTGGAACCGGTTATTTAAAAAATGAACAAGAAATCACCGTTGATCTTAACAAGCTCAATACCCAAAAAGAAGTTATTTTTGAAAACAAAGTAATTGAAAACGAGATTACCATTCAAAAATATTATGGTGCCACGCACAAAGGATTTAGGGAAGAAGAAGGAATTACTTTCGAAATCTATAATCAAAAAGGAGAAAAAGTCAAAGAAGTTACTACCAATCAAGAAGGAAAAGCCACCTTTTCTCTTCCATATGGAACTTATAATGTTAAACAAAAGAATAGTAAATACAACTATGAGAAAGTGGAAGACTTTACCATTACCGTAAGTGAGAATGGAAAAACACAGACCTTTACCAAGTACAATTACGAAAAGTTTGGAAAAATAATCATTAACAAAGTAGATCAAGATACCAAAGCGCGTATTCAAAATAATAAAGCTGTCTTTCGCTTAATCAACAAAGATACAAAAGAGACTATTGGAACTTATGAAACCTATAATGATGGAAGTATCACCATCGATCAACTTTCTTATGGCACTTATGAATTACAAGAAATAGAAGCTCCTACCGGGTATGTCTTAAATACCAAAAGTTACACCTTTGAAATAGGAAATGAAAATCGCACCATTACTTATGACTTTGAAAACAAAATTATCGAAAACAAGATTACGCTCATCAAATACTATGGAACACCCCATAAAGGTTTCAAGAAAGAAGAAGGAATTACTTTCGAAATCTACAATCAAAAAGGAGAGAAAGTCAAAGAAGTTACCACCAATCAAAATGGAGAAGTCACTTTTACTCTTGCTTATGGAACCTATACCGTAAAACAAAAGAATGGAAAATATAACTACGAGAAAGTAGAAGACTTTACGATTACGGTAAGCGAAGATGGGAAAATACAAAATTTTACCAAGTACAATTATGAAAAATTAGGAAAAATCACGATTTATAAAGTAGATTTAGATACCAAAAATATAATTCAAAATAACAAAGCCAGGTTTTATTTAATTAACAAAGATACCATGGAAGAACTGGGTATTTATGAAACCGATGAAAGTGGACATCTTATCATTGATAAACTTTCCTATGGAACTTATGAATTAAAAGAAGTAGAGGCTCCTACCGGCTATGTTTTAAATACTACTCCTTATGTTTTTGAAATCAACGACGACAACCGTGATATTACATATCACTTTGAAAATAAGATCATCGAAAATGTCATTACTATTACTAAATACTATGGTGCTAGTCATAAAGGTTTTTATAAAGAAGCAGGAATTACTTTTCAAATTTTTAATGTGAATGGAAAATTGGTGAAAGAAGTCACTACAGATTATAACGGAGAAGCCACTTTTATTCTTCCTTATGGAACTTATACAGTAAAGCAAAAAAATAGTAAATACAACTATTATAAAGTAGAGGATTTTACGATTGTAGTGGAAGAAAATGGAAAACAACAATTTTTTACCAAATACAATTATGAAAAACTAGGTAGACTTACGCTTGAAAAAATCGATTCGGATACCAAAGAAAAAATTAAAAACAATAAAACTACTTTTGTATTAATAAATCATGTAACTAAAAAAGAACTAGGCATTTATGAAACAGATAACGATGGAAATCTTGTCATTGATAAGCTTTCCTATGGAACTTACGAACTATATGAAATGACTGCTCCTACAGGATACGTATTACAAAAAGAACCGTTACTTTTCACGATTCAAGATGGAAGTCAAAATCTTTCATTTACTTTTGAAAATAAAAAAATTGAAAACAAAATTACCATACATAAATATTATGGAAATGCTATTAAAGGCTACTTAGATGAAGTAGGAATTACTTTCGAGATTTACGATTCGAATGGAAGTCTTGTCATAGAAGTAACGACTGATCAACAAGGAATAGCTACTTTCTATTTGAAATATGGAACGTATCTTGTAAAGCAAAAAACTACTAAACCAAACTATGAAAAGGTAGAGGACTTCCTCATTAAAGTAGAAAAAGATAAAGAAGAACAAGTCTTTGAAAAATATAATCAAGAGAAATTAGGAAGTCTTATTCTTTATAAGATCGATAAAGAGACAAAAAATCTCATTAAAGCAAATCCTGCTACTTTTCTTCTTATTAATTTAGATACCAAAGAAGAAATTGGAACTTATCAAACGGATAAAGAAGGTCTTTTAAAAATTGAATCACTTTCTTACGGACATTATAAACTAATTGAAATAGAAGCACCTTATGGTTATATTTTAAATACCAAAGAAATAACTTTTACCATTGATGATGAACATAGAATAGTAGAATTTTCTGTTGAAAATGAAAAACAAATTGAAGTAGTAGTAGAAGTCCCTAATACCGGAATTATAGAGGAGGAACATGTTCAAAAAAGGAATACTACTTTTGATTCTAGGAGTTTTAATTATGAATATGAATTTTACGATCGAAAGAAAAGAAAACAGTGTTACTAATGTAAAATGGAATGGCATTGTTCCTTTCAAAGAAGAAAATAAAATCCCTCCTATTGCCACTTTAACCATCAATTCAATTGGTTTTCAAAGAAATCTTTATCCCAAAGAAAGCCAAGAAAACGACTTAGAAAAAAATATTATCTTTTTAAAAGAATCGGATATGCCTAATCGAGATAAAGGAATCGTGCTTATTGCAGGGCACTCTGGAACAGGTCCAACAGCCTTTTTCCAAACCCTCGATAAAGTTAAAATTGATGATGAGATTGAACTCACTTATTTAAATCAAAATTATGTTTACCGGTTAGTCAATCGAATTGTTGAACAAAAAATAGGTTTGATTCGTTTCTTTCGAAATCCTGATAAGTCTTATCTTGTACTTACTACCTGTATGCCGAATGAAAAAGATAAACAACTTGTTTTAGTAGCCGAAAAAAAGAACTAATTTTCGTTAGTTCTTTTGGTCTTTATAATGAATTCATTTCCTTGATAATCAATTAAAACGGTATCATCTGGAATAATTTCATTTTGAATTAATTTCTTGGATAGTAAGGTTTCAATCGTACGCGATACTAATCTTTTTAATGGTCGTGCTCCATACGATTGGTCATAACCTTCTTCAAGTAAAACTTTTTTAGCAGTAGACGAAAGTTCCAAATGAATATTTTGATCCGCCAAACGACTTTCCATATCCTTCATAATTTTATCTAGAATAAGAGATAAGTTTTCTTCCGTTAGGTAATTAAAGACTACGACTTCATCAATACGGTTAATAAACTCTGGACGGAAATGATGTTGTACTTCTTCTAGTACTTTTTCTTTATGTCCTTCTAGGATGTGTTCACTTCCTAAGTTACTGGTCATAATGATAATCGTATTTTTAAAGTCAACACGTCTTCCTTGTGAATCGGTAACATGCCCATCGTCTAAGATTTGAAGTAATAAGTTTAGAACTTCAGGATGTGCTTTTTCAACTTCATCGAATAGGACAATGCTGTATGGATTCCTACGCACCGCTTCGGTAAGTTGCCCTCCTTCATCGTATCCGACATAGCCTGGAGGAGAACCTATTAAACGAGATACACTAAACTTCTCCATGTATTCGCTCATATCAATTCGAATCATGTGTTTTTCATCATCAAACAACTCATAAGCAAGACTTCTTGCTACTTCGGTTTTACCGACACCAGTAGGTCCTAAGAATAAGAATGAACCAATAGGACGGTTTGGATCTTTAATTCCACTTCTACTTCGTAATATCGCATCACTTACTAGTTTTAAAGCTTCATCTTGTCCCATGACCCTTTTTCTTAAGTTTTCTTCTAGGTGAAGTAATTTTTCTTTTTCACCACTCATCAATTTGGTAACTGGAATATGAGTCCATCTAGAAATAATACCCGCGATGGATTCTTCAGTTACGGTATCACTTAAGATTTGATTCTTCTCTTGACTATTTAACGTCTCTAATTCTTTTTCGATTTCAGGAATAACTCCATGACGAAGTCTAGCGGCTTTTTCTAAGTCGTAATCATTTTCTGCTTTATCTAGTTCAAACTGAGCATTCTCCAGTTCACTTTTCTTTTTCTTAATTTGCTCGTAAATTTCTTTTTCATTTTCCCAAGCGCGTTTTAATTCTTCTTCTTTGCCTTTTTTAGCATTGAGTTCAAATTCAATTTCATCGAGTCGTTTTTTAGAAATCGCATCTTTTTCTTTTTTCAAAGCTTCTCTTTCTACTTCAAGGCGCATAATATCTCTTGTTAAAGTATCTAGAGATGTGGGAACGGAATCCATTTGTACTCGAATGGTAGCACAGGCTTCATCGACTAAATCGATGGCTTTATCGGGTAGGAAACGATCTGTAATATAACGATTCGATAAAGTGGCCGCGGCGACCAAAGCACGGTCTAGAATACTTACTCCATGATGGATTTCAAAACGTTGTTTTAGTCCACGCAAAATGGTAATGGTATCCAGTACTGTAGGCTCTTCTACTTTGACTTTTTGGAAACGTCTTTCAAGTGCCCCATCTTTTTCAATATATTTACGATACTCATTTAAAGTCGTGGCACCAATCACATGGATTTCACCACGTGCAAGTAAAGGTTTTAAAATGTTCGAAGTATCCATAGCTCCTTCCATGTTGTTAGATCCTACAATCATGTGAATTTCATCGATGAAAAGAATAATTCCGCCGTCACTTTTCTTTACTTCATCTAATACTTTCTTTAAACGTTCCTCAAATTCACCACGATATTTTGCTCCCGCAATGAGAGACGCCATATCGAGTTCAAAAACCATTCTATTTTTTAGGCTAGAAGGTACATCGCCTTTTACAATACGAAGGGCAAGTCCTTCCACAATCGCTGTTTTACCCACTCCAGGTTCACCGATTAAAACCGGATTGTTCTTGGTTTTTCTAGATAAAACACGGGTAATGGAACGAATTTCTTCATCACGACCAATCACTGGATCAATTTTACCCATTCGTGCTTGTTCTGTAATGTCACGTCCGTACTTTGTTAATACAAATTCTTCTTGTTCTTCTTGATTAAACATCATATCACCCTCTTTTCATTCTATATTATACGCTTATTTTAGCACTTGTCAACATAGAGTGCTAATTTTATTCAAAAAAAGAGCTAACGCCTATCAAACGTTAACTATTTTATCTTTTTTATTTCTTCATAAACTCGTTTGCAATTATTTCGATCATTGTACTGATAAAAAGATTCAATTCTTGTTAAATACTTCTTTTCTAATTTGCAATCGTTTTTAATAGAACTGATAATTTCATCGACCGCACTATCGTAATCATATTTTACAGGTCCAAAGCCATTGTCTTCATAACTGAAATAGCCTTCTTTGTATAAATGTTTTTCAAAAAAAGATTCTCTATCAAATTGAGTATAGATAACCGGTTTCCTTAGATAAGCAAAATCAAATGGTACACTCGAATAATCACTTATTAATAAACTGGCCTTATTAAATATATCTTGATAATCCGCAAAGCCATGAACCACCTTAATTAAATCATTTTCTTCAAAATCACGATAATTCTCCATATGAGAAGGGTGAATGACGAAAATTCCGGTATAGCCTTTTTCTTTCATTACTTTAAGTAATTCTTTATCATTAATGAGCTTATTATAAAACTGAAAATATGTACTCTTATTAAACATTGGATTATATAATCTTTTTCCTTTTGCCGAATCTGATTTACCAGATAAATAATGTCGCCAAGTAGGCATGAAAGCAATCAATTTTTGGCTTTCATCATATAGATTATCATATCTAGGAAGACCTGTGAGTTTTACTTCGTTTGAAGTATAACCATATTGGTCATTAAGAATAGAATCATATTCTTTTTTCGCTGAAGTTACAAATAGACGAATATTTTTATTATATATATTGAGCCATCCAGAGATGTCATCCTTTGTAATTCCATGTTGTAAGAACACAAACTTGTAATTATATAAATCATGGTAGTATCGTCCACTTCGATTAAAGGCATTTATCACCCAAGCATCGGCTTGGCTTGAAATAATTTTATCACTTAGTAAAAAATAAAGTTTATATTTGATTGAATTATAAGCTAATACGTTACCTATTTGTTTCATCTTTGAATAATCTTTTGAATTTTTATCAATTACAAAATAAGGTTTTATCTTTTTATCCTTTTGCTTCACAATATATTGAAACATGTGCATACCATTGTCATTAGCAACCGTAGTTCGATCCGATACTAACCATATCTCTTTTCTTTTAAATAGTTTTAAGAAACTATAGGCTAAGCGAAAAATCATTACTTTAAATTTTCTTTTTGCAAGTAAATCTATATACATTCTTAAAGAAAAACGTATCCGATTTAAAAAATGATTCTTTATTACTTTTATCTTGTTATCGTGATAATAGTATAGTTGATTTCTATAAATATAGTAGGATTTAAATTTACTGTCGATTTTAGCATTATTTCCTGTGTTAAAATTTAATATTCCCGTATGTTTATTCTTATATATAAATTCAAAATAAATACTTTCTAAATTTTTAATCGGAACCGTAATATGAAATCCTTGATTGGTCATAAAAGGTTGACCAAAGAATTTTTTTTCACCGCTATTGGTGTCTATTGTTTTTAACTCAATACGTTTTTTATTATTAATCACTACATTAATTTTATAATCTTTTTTAGGTAAATAACAATTAACGAATCCGATCAAATCTAAATTATCTTCCTGAAAATTCATAGCATTTAGTTTAAGTAGATTTCTACTACTGAATGAAATTAAAGGTAATTGATGATACAAAAGAGCTTGCTCATCAAAAGTGAGACTATCAAAAACATTACATTGCTTAAGCAGTAAAGTTTGTATCATATATTCTGGAGCCATTCCACGTTGACTAAAAATAATTTTTTCATCAATATCTTTAAATATTTCCTTAGTAATAGAGAGATATTTATCGATTACTTCTTGAGAAATGTTGCTTGGAAAATCTGTTTTCATACGATATTTATAATCGTACATAATAAAATACATAATATAAGGAATCGCATAACCATATTTTTCTTTAGATAAACGAATTAAATACTGATAACATAATGTAGGTGTTTTTAAATACCAATCTTCACTGCTATTTTTCGTCTGAATCGCAGAATTTTCAGACCATCTTTTACGATATAAATAATGGGTCGATGCCATAAGGCCTATTTTTTCTTTGTTTAAAGCAAGTTCTAACATAAAACAAGCATCTTCACTGTATTTTACTTTTTCATTAAATTTTAATTTACTTTCTAACAAAGCAGAAGTTTTAATAATTGAACTAGTTCCTTGTAGTTGAATACAATCGAAATCTGTAAAAATATCAATCACTTTATCCCGATCAAATTTATAATTTAAAGGATGCCCTGCCGTAGAAGCTTCAAACAATTTTATTTTAACTCCTACCAAATCAATTTCATCGTAATGTGCTTCAAAAAATTTATAGATTTTTTTGTAAGCTTTTCTCTCCCATTTATCATCACTATCTAAAAAATTAACATATTTTCCTTCAATATATTGCATTCCTAAATTTCTGGCGCTGGATACTCCGCCATTTTCCTTTTTAATATACCTAATATTATCAGGATACATTTCTTTATATTTTAAACAAATCGCTTCAGAGTTATCAGGAGAACCGTCGTTTACTAAAATGATTTGAATATTTTTAATGCCAATCGTTTGATGAACCACCGATAGGATCGTTTCTTCTAAATAATCTTCTACATTATAGATTGGAATAATAACTGAAAATTTATATTTATAATCCTTTTGTGATTTTGTTTTTACTTCCATGCTAACCTCTCTTACATCTACTAGAATGTTACTTTCTTTATTTCTATCTTAACATAGAAATAAATAAGGGTCAAATAAAGAAAAAGCACTTACTTCGTTGTAAGTACTTCTATAGCTTTAGTAAGAACGGGATCATTGTTTTCTGGATCGAGTTCAAATTGATTATCTGTATCAACTTCAATATCTGGTTTTACACCGACTTCATTTACCCAATTTCCAAGAGGAGTTAACCATTTTTGAATCGTATATTTAATTTGTGATCCACTTGATAATGAACGCGTTGTTTGTACCGTTCCTTTTCCAAACGTTGTCTTTCCTATTAAAGTTGCTCCATAAGATTCCTTTAGGCTAGAAGCAAGAATTTCAGAAGCAGATGCACTTTCACCATTGATTAGAACAACAATCGGTAAGTTGAAATTACTACTTCGTGTAGAGTAAATTGGTTGTTTAATGCCTTTGGTCTCTAATTGATAAATAATCTTTCCTTTAGGAATAAATAAAGAAGCAATACTTTCAACCGATGATAAATGTCCACCTAAATTATCTCGTACATCGATAATTAAACTATCGATTTCTTTGGTTTGTAAGCGCAATAATTCTTGTTCAAATTGATTAAACGTATTTTCAGCAAAGATATCAATTTTAATCATACCGATTTTTTGATCTTCTTTTTCAATTACTTCGCCATGAACGGATGTAATCTCTACTTTGCGACGAACCAAGGAGAAAGTTAATTTTTCTTCTTTCCGTAACACGGTTAAAGTAACAGAACTTCCTTCTTCACCTTTGAGTAATTCCGATATTTCATCTAATGTTTTTTCTCCAATTTCTTCATCATTCACTGCAATGATTTGATCTCCTACTTGAAGACCTGCATTCATTCCTGAACTATTATCGAATAAAGAATTTATAAATACACTTCCATCTGTATATTTAATAACTTCTGCACCAATACCAACATAAGAGCCTGTAACTTGTTGATTAAAATCATCGGTTTCTTCTTTTTCCATATAAGAAGTAAATGGATCTCCTAAATATTCGATCATTCCTTCAATACCTGCTTCAGCCATGGCTTCTTCATCGATATCTTCGTAGTAGTTTGCTTTTAATTCATCGTATACATTCATAAATTCTGCTAACTCTTCTGAAATAGGACTAGAAGAATTAATAAGCGGTCCTATATTGTTGGTATTATTGGCAATCACCACAAAAGCACCTAAGAAACTTCCAAATACCAGTGTAATAATCATAATAATGACCACTTCTAAAAAGTTGAAGCCTGCTTTCTTTTCTACAACAATCTCTTTTACTTCTTCTTTCGGCTCTTTTTCTTCTATCTTTTTAACCGGCACTTTTCCTTTTGCCGTTACTTTTTTAGTTTCCTTTTTTATCTCTTTTTTTGTATCTTTCTTTTCTTCCTTCTTATCCATGTTACCACCTCTATATTGTCCATTAACATCATATCATATTTTTGTATGAAAAAAAAGAATGTTTCCATTCTTTTTAAATTCCTAATGGCGCCCCAACTAGGACTTGAACCTAGGACCCCTTGATTAACAGTCAAGTGCTCTAACCAACTGAGCTATTGAGGCAAAATTTAAAAAAGACTATTTATACTATGAGAAAAAATAATCTTTTTTATACTTTTTAATCGGTATCAACTAATCCATAAAGGTATTTTTCAATTTCGTCTTTTCCTTCTAGGTATTTTGTAATCTTTCCTTTTTCAATATGAAGTAAGGTTGGACTTTTTACTTGTAATTCCGAAAGTTTAGTTGCTTTTTTATTGGACTTTTCTTCATTATGGTATGCTTTATTGAATCCTTTATCTAAGTCGACATAGTAGATATTCTCTGATCCTGTTGAATTCGTATAATTATCACTTGCTTGCATTAACAACGTAGTAACATCGTTTGTATAGTCCATCAACATAACATAATATTTTTCATCTTGTTGATTAAAGATTTCTCCTGCAATTATTTCTTGGTATTGAATTTCAGCAGGAGTACTTTCTCTTGGTGTATCCCATAATTTAATTTCTCCTTTTAGAATCGCACTTGTCAAATAAACCCCAAAGAATATGACGATAATAACAACTAGTAAGATAATGGCTTTTTTAGGTTCCATTTCTGAACTGGTTGCTTCTTCAAGCATTCTTTTTTCTTCTCTTTTTGCTTTTCTTGCACTTTTTGTTTTTGTTGTTGTTTTTTTCATTTTTTCCTCACCTATTTCCAATTGTATCATGATTTTTCAAAAAAATAAACATTTTCATGCTTATTTCGTCTCAAGTTCTTTTTCAGCAATATATTCATAACTTAGTGCGTTATTGCTTGTAATAACACTTTTTCCAATTTCATCTTCTAGAGCTCTTCTTGTATTACCTGCAATTTTGCCACCCCGTTTTGCTACTTCTATATTCTCTTTTAATCCTTTTGGATTTTTCTCTCTAGCTATTTCTCTTGTTGCTATTTCTCCTAAATCTGCAAGTATAACTTCAACATCGGTCATATTATCTCTTAATGATTCTTTTCTAAGACCTTTAAAGAATTTGTACTGTTGGGCAGTCATACCAGACCATTCTTTATAAATTTCATTTGTTAGAATAGCATATTCATCTGGCTCTGTGATACCACCATCTTTCCAAACATCAGTAAGTTGCTTCCTATCTTGAATACTTTTTACTCTTTTGGCAATCCACTTTTCATCATAGCCCTTAGTTCTATACAAATCTACTGCTCTTTGTACGGCAATCGAAGGATCGAACGTTTCATTAATTCTTTCACTACCAAGTTTTGCTAACCATTGTTTAATGGGTTCTGCATTCTTACTAGGAATAGATTCAATAATTCGAAACATTCCTTCAATATCAACGACATCAGTCATACGATATTTACCATCTTTGGCTTTAAGTTTCAAAGCGTTACAATTTGTAACGGTTTCATTTCCCTCATCTTTAAGTCTTTTTTTAAGTACTCTCCAATATGTTTGAGGATTTTCACTTTCTGAAACAATACCTACTATATCCACCACACTGATATAATATTTTTCTTGTTCTTTATCCCATACAGTTCTTATGGTTTCGTTATTAAATATTTTGTTTACTAAATGCATTTTATCTTGATCCATATGCCACCTCCTATATTCAATGTATCAAACATTTGGTCTGATACCAGTTTTTTATGAATTTTTAATATCTTCTATTTTTGTTTTTTCATCGATATATTTATAATTTAAAGCGTTATTGCTTGATATTACTGAATCTCCCAATTTTCTCTCAAGATCTTCCCTAGCAATTTTTGCAGTATTACCACCCATTTTTGCTATTTTTTTATTTTGCTCTAAACCATAAGGTTTATGCTTTTTCGCAAGTTCTCTTGTTGCAGTTTCTCCTAAATCCGTTAAAAGAACTTCGATATCCGTCATATTATCTCTTAAAGATTCTTTACGAATTCCTTTAAATGCTTTATACTCATTTGCTTTCATTCCGGACCATTCTTTATAAATTTCATTCGTTAAAATAGCATATTCCTTATTTTCCGTTATCCCTCCGTCTTGCCAAACATCCGTTAATTGTTTTCTTCTCACAATTCCATCTAATCTGTCTTTAATCCACTTATCACTATATCCTCGCCTTCTGTAATAATCCACTGCCCGATTAATAGCAATTTCTGGATCAAACACTTCATCAACTCTCTCACCACCTAAATGAGCAAGCCATAATTTAAAAGGTTCTCTCTTTAGATCAAAATGACACTATTCATTTTCTAAATCGATATGTAGATTTAATTCTTCTTCAGTTGGTAATTCTTTTAAAATTTCAGGTGGTAAATATTCTGATAATTCATATGAACTAACTCCAATAGGTTTATGTATATCTTTTAAAGCATATTCAACCGAAAATTTATCTTTATCTCGACAAAGTATTAATCCTATACTTGGATTATCTTGTTTATCTTTGACTAAATCATCTATTACTGATAGGTAAAAATTAACTTTTCCTATATATTCGGGTTTAAATTCAGTATTTTTTAGTTCAACTACAACATAACAATGAAGTTTAGTATGATAAAATAATAAATCAATAAAATATTCTTTGTTTCCAACTTCTAATTTATATTGGTTTCCAACAAAACTAAATCCATTTCCTAATTCTAATAATACAGTTTTTATTTTTTCAACCATAGCTTGTTCCAATTCAGTTTCAATGTAGTTTTGTTTTAATCCGGTTAAATTGAGAATAAAAGGATCTTTCATCATATCTTTTGCCAAGTCACTTTGAGGTTTAGGTAGAGTATCATAAAAATTATTTGGCTTGTCTCCAAGAACTTGTCTTTCATACAATTTGCTTTTTATTTGAAATGCTAATACATCATAACTCCAACCATTAATTAATGTTTGTTCCATATACCAAACTCTTTGAATATTATCTTCAATCTTGTCTAAAATAAGCATATTATGTGACCAAGGAATTTGTGCAGACGATGTCTGCACTTTTTCACTTTTTGAGCATTCAATATAATATTTTTTCATATTTTTTAAATTTCGTACAGAGAAACCTTTAATATTTGGAAATGTCAATTTAAGTTCTATTGCTAATTCATCAATAAATTTATTACCCCAACTAGAATTTTCATTAATTGTTTTTCCAATATTATAATATAATTTTAATAAATTCATATTAGCATTTTTAAAAATTTCATACTTCGTTTTATTTATCTCTTGCTTTATCTGTTCTACGATATTTTTAAAATCTTTCACTTCAGTTGCTAACATTTTAATTCCTCCTTTTTTAATTTTGCGGACGCGTCTGCAAAATTTATTAAACTCTTTTTATCAATTCTGATATTGG